>NZ_SPPO01000013.1:0-54021 GCF_004570945.1 Pasteurella sp. WM03 | reverse complement strand
AATAGCTGATGACCTCACGGATTTTACGGTAAAACAGGATTGCTGAATTAGGCTGAATACCGAGTAAATCTGCTGCTGAACGAGCCGTTACTTCTAATACAAAAAACTCAAGGCGCTTTTTCTGTATGGATTTCTTTAATTTACAATGAGTTATCTTCATTTTTGTAGATTAACATACTAGCTAATCTACGTCAGCCCCTAAGTTTTTTCGATTCACAAGTTATCATTCATTTAAAAAACGATCCAAAATTGGCCGCACTTTAGTACAAAAAGCCGCTCGCTAATTACGAAGGCAAGGGATTAAAGAACTGGATCGGCGACCATTGTTATTTGGAAAACTGTTGGACGTTTTATCAAGGCTTCTATACAACACAACGAAACAAGATTATGTTATTGAGTTGCTTCATTTAGATGAGGTTCCACAAGCTGAATATGACAAGAGCGGTCAGTTTTAGTCTAATTTTCGACAAACAACTATAAACCCAGGGCTATTAGGGCATTTTCCAAGTCGGAAAAAGTTTTATAAATAAACCGGCAATGTTATAGCTAGATTCTAATCCGAAGCCCTATACTGGCTTACCTCGTCGGTAAAGCATTACGTTTGACAGAGGCAATTTCATCGCACACAAATTCAATCATCTTTTGCAAATATTGATACTGTGCCAGTAGGTAGCAGAGCAAGTACAGCAACCGCCTTTCTTGTTTTGTACAAATTATCAACAAAATTGACTATACATTGACTATTCGGCGAGCTATCTGAAATCTGCAACTGCTTTGTTGGTCACAGATGCAAGAGGGATTGGTGTATAAACCTTAGCAAATTTATTATTACCGAAACAAAAGACTAAAAAATGATCTCCCCAAAAAAGTTGGACTAAACAGCAAACTGATTGAGATATAGATTTTTTAATATCTAAATACAATCAATATTTTAAACAACAAGTGTTCGGGTTTTATCATTCAAAATGAGAAAATAGTTCATTCACTCATCAATATTTTCAGCTGAAAGAAACAAGATTACGGTATTAGATTAACCAATATAATCACTATAGTTCCAGTGAGTTATAGGTAATTTACACAAAAAATCACTCGCCTGAATTTAAATTATCCGTCATACAAGTAGTTAAAAATGGGTAATATTTGACCAGACAGACACTTTGTATTACCTAATCAAGGAGCTATCAGTCAATGGTTCAAGCCTTTGATAAACAAGTTATAAACATCTGATTGCCCAACAAACATAAAGGCAGTCTGCCAATGAAACCAACGTACCAGAAAATACCACCACAACTGAAAACCGAAGAAGAACCGCCTACATTATCGTATTTTAGAATTGGAAGCGGAGAATATTACCCTAAAAAAGTTGCAAACACTTAATCAAGCAGAAGTCCGAATTTTGAGCAAAGGATTCACAAGTACATTCATTACAATAACAATGAGTGTATTCAAGTGAAGTTAAAGGGACTCAGCCCTCGAATTAAATGTGTCTAGCTTTTTAGGGCACTTCACAATCTAGGCGTTTTTCCACATAAAAAAATCTCTAGAAAACCAACCGCACTTTTCCTTTACAAATAATGAAATCCGCCTAAAATACGACGCCTAAATATAGCCTGCCTAAAGGTAGGCTACTGACCTGACATCAGAAAAGAGAACATTATGACAACTTCATTTAAACCCGAATTACTTTCCCCTGCCGGTTCCCTCAAAAATATGCGTTACGCCTTCGCCTATGGTGCGGATGCTGTCTATGCCGGTCAGCCCCGTTATAGCTTACGTGTGCGTAACAATGAATTTAATCATGCGAATTTAAAAATTGGGATTGATGAAGCCCATGCGCTTGGTAAAAAATTCTATGTGGTGGTGAATATTGCACCGCATAATTCTAAACTTAAAACGTTCATTAAAGATTTACAACCCGTGATCGATATGCAGCCTGATGCGTTAATCATGTCGGATCCCGGCTTAATTATGTTAGTGCGTGAACATTTTCCTGATATTGATATTCATCTTTCCGTGCAAGCCAATGCGGTAAACTGGGCAACAGTGAAATTCTGGAAACAAATGGGGCTAACCCGCGTAATTTTGTCCCGTGAACTTTCCTTAGATGAAATTGCCGAAATTCGCCAACAGGTGCCGGATATTGAACTGGAAATTTTCGTTCACGGCGCATTATGTATGGCGTATTCCGGTCGTTGCTTGCTTTCAGGTTACATTAATAAACGCGATCCAAATCAAGGTACCTGCACCAATGCTTGCCGTTGGGAATATAAAATGGAAGAAGGTACAACAGATGAGGTTGGCAACATTGTGCCAAAAGTTGATCCTAGCCAACAAATCGAAGTCAAAAATGTTGCACCAACATTGGGCGAAGGAACGGTGACGGATAAAGTATTTCTTTATACGGAATCTCAAAAACCGGACGAACAAATGACGGCTTTTGAAGACGAACATGGCACTTATTTTATGAATTCAAAAGACTTGCGTGCCGTACAACATGTGGAAAAATTGACCGCACTTGGTGTACATTCCTTAAAAATTGAAGGTAGAACCAAGTCTTTCTATTATTGTGCCCGCACCGCACAAGTGTACCGTAAAGCCATTGATGATGCGGCAGCAGGTAAACCTTTTGATGAAAGTCTAATGGATACGTTAGAATCCCTTGCGCACCGTGGTTATACAGAAGGATTCTTACGCCGTCATACACATGATGAATATCAAAACTACGAATATGGCTATTCTATTTCGGATCGACAACAATTTGTCGGCGAATTTACCGGAAAACGCAACGAACAAGGTATGGCGGAAGTTGCCGTAAAAAATAAATTTTTACTTGGCGATGAAGTGGAAATGATGACACCGCAAGGGAATATCAATTTTAAAATTGAGAAAATGCTAAATAGGAAAAATGAACAGGTTGAAGCGGCATTAGGTGACGGGCATTTCGTATTCTTAGATGTGCCGCAAGATGTTAATTTGGAATATGCGCTTTTGATGCGTAACTTAGTCAATACCAATACGCGTAATCCACACAATTAATTTGTTAAATAAATGTTGCATTTATTTTAAAAGTTATTATAATGTGCGCCATACCTGATTTGTTAATTCAACAACTCATAGTATGACTCCAAATATTTTTGCCCTTTCAGCTTTTGAAAGGGCTTTTTTTATGTTTTAAATAACCTCGTAGATAAGATAAAGCCGTTGTAGTTTGCTGCCTTCTCTGAGATCTATATCATTGTTTTATAATGATAGAAGTGGACTAAAATAAATAGGCATAAAAATCTCTTTAATCTTCTTGCTCTGATAATTATGGGGTATGATGTTAGCACTGAATTTACCTTAGGATACACTTATGAAACATCTCCCCATTCTCATTGCCTGTTTACCGATGTTTACTTGGGCAAACGAGCAACCAATATCAATCCAAAATGAATTTAACCGTTTTCAACAGCAAACAAAAAAGCAAAATGAGCAGTTTCAGCAAGTGCAGCAACAGCGTTGGTTTGAGCAGCATCAATATCAAGTTGAGCAACAAGAAAATGCTCAAGCAGATTTATCCCAGGTTTGTTTACCTTATAGTGAAATACAGTTTGTGGGGTTTCATTTAATTGATCCTTTACCTTTTGCACCAAAAAAGAATGAGTGTTTAAACGAAGACCGTTTAAATCAGCTTAGTCAGGCTCTTACTGCTGCTTATCTAGCTTTAGGTTATATTTATAATCCTTTTCAATTTGAAGACGATCACTCCGGTAAGCTTACAATGAGGGTAACTGAAAGGAGGATCAGTCTGCTTTCTAGTAATAGTCATCGACTAAATTTTTCTATGCTTTTACCCAACAGCTTAGGTAAACCGCTAAATATTAAAGATTTAGATCAGGCGTTAGATCAAGCAAATAAAATGCCGGGAAGTAAAGTGAGTGTTGATGTATTACCGGCAAAAAATGGCGAAATTGAGTTAGCTTTTGTGAATGAGGAAAAATCTCGTTTAACGGGTTACTTGGGGTTGGATAATTTTGCTTCAAAACGCTCGGGGCGTTGGCAAGCTAAAGGTGGACTGAATATTGATAACCCTTTAGGACTTTCCGATAGTCTTTATCTTAATGTCAGTCACAGTTTGAAATCTTATCGCCATAATTTTAACCGCTCACTTTCGTTCTTCCATACTGTCCCCTATGGTTATTGGACATTGAGTAGTTTCGGTTCTTTTTCGGCTTTTAAGTCTAACGTGCCATTACAACATCATTCTGTTGAGCAAAAAGGTCATACTTGGCAGGCGGCATTACGTGGTGACTATACATTTCGACGTGATTCTAATTCAATTTCCAATCTCTATGCACAGTTAGAAAGGATTAAAAGCAAAAGTTATTTCCAAGATAGTTTAATTTTGTTGCAAAGCCCAACCTTAACAACCGTCCAGATAGGTGTTAATCACTTACAATTATTTTCTTATGGTTCACTTATTACTGATTTTAGTTACGAAAGAGGTTTAAGGTGGTGGAATGCGACATTAAATCAAGGGCAAGATCAGCCTGAAGGGCAATTTAATCGCTGGCGGGCAGAATTACAATTTAATGCATTTTATCCGATTAAATCGCAGACTTTCCACCAATCAAGTCGTTTAATCGGGCAGTATAGTCGTAACTACTTGCCTGCGATTAAACAGGAAGAGTTACTTGGACGCTATGCCGTGCGTGGAATTAATGATTTTTCCCAGTCTGCAGAGAAAAATATTGTGCTACGAAATAATTTTGGCTGGTTATATCAATATAAACAATGGCAGATTGAGCCTTATTTAGGTGTGGATATAGGTATGCAAAAAGCGACATCCCCGGATGCTGATAGCCAAAAAGCTTTTGGCTACGCAGTGGGACTGAAAACAACTCATCCTGCGTGGTATATGCAATTAGAATGGGCAACAGGGAGATTGTTTCAGCGGAATCAGATTGTGCAGGAACGAAGTATCAATGCTAATTGGTATGTGATGTTTTAATTAGTCAAGACAATAGGTTCTTTTATCGTGATATGCTCTCTAAATTTGAAGGATATGGGGGAAATATAAATTTGTGATGTTAGTCACAAATTTACATATTTCTTGAAAAAAATCATCGGATTTTTATCATTGATGTTTAAAATACCCGACGCGTCAAATGGTGTGTTTGTCTTATCAATCAAAATACTAGAACAGACTATTGGCAAATAGGCGGTAAGCAAGATGCTTACCGATTTGAGTTCTATTTTTCCTCATTTGGGATTTCTATCTATGCAAAAAATGTCTCTCTCAAAAATTACTATTGCATTATCATTATGCTATGTCACACAGTTTAGCTATGCTGATATTCAATCAGCGAATGCGAACACTCAAGTTTCTCAACAAAAAGGTGTGGAAATTATCAACATTGCAACACCGAGCCAGTCAGGTCTATCTCATAACCAATATAATAAATACAACGTTGATAAAGCCGGCGCTGTTTTAAATAATGCTCGAGAAACAACCCATACTCAGTTAGCGGGTCAAATATCCTCTAATCCAAATTTGCGAGGACAGGCAGCAACAGTTATTTTAAACGAAGTGGTGAGTCGCAATCCTTCCCATATTGCCGGTAAACAGGAAATTGCAGGCCAAAAAGCGGACTATGTACTCGCTAATCCGAATGGTATTAGTGTAGATGGTGCAGGTTTTATTAATACGCCAAGAGCTTCTCTTGTTGTCGGTAAAGCAACAGTTGAAAATGGAAAATTAACAGGATATCAAATAGATAGCGATAATAACTTGACAACGAAAGGGACGATATCCGGTACTGATAATGTAGATTTAATTGCACCGACGGTGAATATTTCCGGGAAAATTCAAGCGAAGGACGGAAATATCAATATCTTACAAGGTCGTAATAAGGTTGAACGAGCTGAAGATGGGACATTGACTATTAATGTGTTACCGCAACAGGAGAAGATTTTAGACGGTAAAGTCGCCGGTAGTATTCAGGCGGGCAGAATCCGAATTCATTCCACTGATGAAAGAGCAACCTTAGCTGTAACAAGTAGTGATTTGGAAGCAAAACAAGTCATTGTGACGGCGGGTAATGCAAAATTAGACGGTACGGTAACAACGAAAAATCGTGGAACATTCAAAGAAATTAAAGAGGCAAATAAATCTGTTGGTAGCATTACATCAAATAAAGACACTGAAACCTTCGAGAAAACGAGTATTAAGGCAGAGTCTGTGATTGTTACTGCATCAGGCAATTTAGACTTATCCGCCACAGAAATTCAAGCAAAAGAAGCGGTATTAATCGGTGGAAAAACACATTTAGGGGCAGTTAAAACAGAAGTGAGAGAAACCATTGCTGAGGGACGAGCAAAAGGTGCCTCAAAAGTGGAAGAAATTGCGCAAACCCGACTTGAGACGGCGCACCGCACGAAGATTACAGCAGATTCACTTAAATTGGCTTCAACAACAGGGAAATTAAGTGGCGATGCATCACAGATTAATGCGAAAAGTTTAACGTTGCATGGTGAGGAAGGAATCCTATTCCAAGGCACAAAAGAAAAAAATTACTATGATGATACTGTTCAGTTTAAAAATGTATCACCGAAACATAAGACTGGCACCAGTTATCAAACAGCGATTGCAGAAAAACATGTAGCCAGTGAATTTAATATCAAAGATGATTTAGTCGTTTCCGGTGGTTCCGATGTGAAATTTGCCGGCACCATCGGTCGAATTGATGGCGACTTAGTTGTAGAAAATAAAGGTAAGCTACTTTTTACTGCCGAAGAGGTGAGAAATAGCCATAAAGTCGATGATAAAGAAAAATATTGGGGTGGATTAGCTGGTTCTAAAGCATTAGCATCTACTCGAAATGATAAAGAACAGCACGGAGCTGATTTCACTGTTAAGGGGACGATTTTAGCTGATGCCCAGAATGGGGTAAATTTATCGGGCAGTCGAGTTATTTCTGGTAAAGATGCATTAGTAAAAGCAAACAACGGTAATTTAGTATTAGACGCTGCTGAAAACGTTAGTGTTTTTGAAGAAAAGGGGCGTAAAGGAACAATTTTTGATATTACCAAAGAACGAAGCAGAGGCTACAAAGTTGTTTATACAAAACAAGGTGCAGAATTAGGTTCTCAGTCTAATTTACAATTGGTGACAAATAAGAATGTTAATATCATAGGTAGTCGTGTAAAAGCGGGGGGCTTACTTGATATCGTAGCCGATGGTAACATCAATATAAGAGGTAGCCAAAACTACTTCACTCAAAGTTATACTCAATCAGGTATTGGCTTTACCACTAAAGTTGAGAAACCGAGTCTATCAATTGATAAAGAGGGATTAGCAAAATCCTCCATTGATTTACTTACTGATGTCATTGTTGGCACGGTTAAACGTGATGAAATGGCACAGGGGCTTGCGAATAATGTGAAGGATAACCTGAAATTTAAAGGTGAGGCCAGTGCGACTTTTGGCTTTTATAAGCACTATAAATTAGAAAAAGGGTATAACTATAACCCATCAGAAGTTAGTGGTGGAAACACAAATTTACGTGCCAATAATGTGAATGTAACGGGAAGTAAAGTCGAGGCAACAAAAGGCGATCTCAATATCAATGCTAACCGTGTCAATACAAAAGCACATCATGATTATTCTTATACCAATAAAGTGAATACCGATGTGGGAATAACCAACACGGTTACAGTAACTGAAAGTGGTATTACAAATAAATTGTCTTTAGGTATTCAACATAAAGATAGTGAGCAGGAAAATACAATAGCAAAAGTTAGTCAACTATCTGCTAAAAATAATTTGAACATCAATGCTAATCAGAATATTGCCCATAAAGGCTCACAACTAAGTGCGGGTAAAAATATTGTTGAAAATGCAAAAAATATTACTCATGCTCCTGAGTATAATAAGGAAAGTGATAAGCAAAAGAACTTTGATCTTGGTTTAACTTTAACCACTTCGGTTGATAACAATAAAGTCGCAAGCGGTAGTCTGGTATTGGGTATTTCTGGTGGACGTGAAAGCAATTCTGCAAGTAATGCACAAAGCACGACCTTAAAGGCGGGTAAAGATATTAATGTGAATAGTAGTCGCCTGACCGATATGGGAACGCAATATCAAGGTGGCGGTAATGTGAATCTTAATTCTCAAATCCATAATATTCAGTCAGCTCAAAATACCAAGCAAAATGAGAAACTCACTGCCGGTGTAACAATTGGTGTAAGTGCAAGTACAAAAGATTTTGCTACGGCTAATGTGGGAGTAAATGCAGGTATTCATTTTCAGCACGATAAAAGCGAATCAAGCACAGCTCACAAAGCAAATATTCAGGGTGGAAATGTAAATATCACAACGGGCAAATTAAATAGCCAAGCTGATATTAGTGCGACCAATAATGTCAATATTAATGCAGATAAAGCGAACTTTACTCAATCACAAAACACGAGCTCTCATAAAGGTGGTGGTTTTACCTTAAATGTTGGTGTCGGCTCAATTGTGATCCCAGCTGCGGGGGCGGCAATTCCATCAGTAGATGTAAATTTCACCGCTAACGGGCATAAGGGTAACCGTACCGATGCGGTATTACATCATATTCAAGGCGGTAACAATGTAGGTATTCATGGTAAAGACGGTGTAAGCTTACAAGGTACAAATGTATCTGCAGGAAATAATGTTTCTATCACTGGAGAAACGGTTAATGTTCAGCCGGGGAAAAGTCAAGTTCAAGATCTTAATGTGAGTGTTGGTGCCGGTGTCAGTATTGGTCCAAATACCTCAAGCCTTGGTATTAACGGTAATGTGAATGTACAACATGAAAATAGCACCACTCATCAAGGTGTTTTGATTAATGGTAAAAATGTTAACATTCAAGCCGAAAATGGGGTGAATCTAACTGGTGTGAGCTCTAACAGTACTAACCTAAATCTGGATGGTGGAAAAGGAGATGTTAATCTCAATGCCGCAAAAAATAATGTCAATAAGACCGGTGTAGATGTAGGTTTATCTCTCAGTGGTGGTATTAGTGATAATAAATGGACGCCAGCAGAGGGTTCAGGCAAATTAAATGTGGATGTGGTGCGGAATGAAACTCATACTACAACGGACTTGAATTCTCAAAATGCGACAATCTCCGGTAAGAATGCCCATTTTAATGGAAGTAGCATTAATGCAGAAAATGTGACCAATAACCTTAAAGGTAGTGTGACTACAAGTCCGGTTACTGATAAAGTGAATGAAACCAGTGTTCATCTTTCAGCTAATGGTAGTGGTAAGTTCACCCCATATCCAGCGGATAAATGGGCGGAAAGTGCTAAGAAAGATTGGGATAATGGTACAATTGCAGGTGTGAAAGCTGACGTCAATGTAAAAGTAGATTCAACTAAAACGGAAACTATTAAACAAGGCGGTATTAATCCACCGGCACCGATAGTGGTAAAAAATCAAGTAGTCAAAACCAATATCAGTTTAACCACAAACCAAAAAGGTCGTATTTTACAAATGATTAAACGCAGACATAGATAATTATCTATTGATCTAAATACTATACTCGTTAATTTGCCGAAACCATTGCTAATACTAGAAATGTGTTTCGGCAAATTTTTTGAAAAAACAAAGTGGATAATCATATCAAATTGTATTTTTTATTTTGTGTTAAATACATTTTTTATCGGATTTGCTATCAATATCTATTGGGATACTTTAGATTCTTCAAGAAAAAATAGCAGAATTGGGCATTATATCGTCGTTGCTTAAACCTTATTTTGAGAGGAACTTACTATTGTGTATCAGCTTATAACATATTGAAATAATTTGATTTTATCGTTGATAAATACAGTGTGTCCCTGCATTTCATTGAAATGTCTTTTTTGCAACATAATACCGAAAAAATATCACAGGGTGGCTTTTAGTGGTAATTCTGCGATTTATGGATTATAGAAGAATTGGTAAGTATGGTATTGAAAAGGAGAGAACCCCGTCCTTTTAGACGGGGAATATATTTACTGATTAATATGGCGTTTAATTGCCTCTGCAATGAGCTCAGCCTCAGGGCCTAAAATAACTTGTAATCCATCATTTCCTATTTTGATGTTTCCTTTTGAGCCTAGAGATTTTAGTTGTGTTTCATTGATGTTGTTGTGATCTGCCAAGGTTAAGCGTAATCGGGTGATACAAGCATCAATATTTTTGAAGTTTTCTTTTCCGCCAAGTGCATCAATAAATCTGAGAGCGGTTTCTTCACGAGAAGTCGTATCTACCGCAGAAGTGTCTTCCTGAATTTCTTCTTGCTCTTCACGTCCAAGTGTTTTGAGGTTGAAGACTTTGATTGCAGTACGGAATATTGCATAGTAAATAGCAAAGAAGCCTAATCCTTGTACAATGAGCATATACCAATTTATTGCAAGCGGATTGCGAGAGGAAAGTACCATATCGACTAGCCCTGCGCTGAAACCAAAACCTGCAATCCAGTGCATACTTGCGGCAATAAATACAGAAATCCCCGTTAAAAATGCGTGAATAACATAAAGAATGGGGGCCACAAACATAAATGAAAACTCAAGGGGTTCGGTGATTCCGGTGAAGAATGAGGCAAATGCCGCCGCAAGCATAATTGAAGCTACTTTCGCTTTTTGACTAGGTTTTGCACTATGGTAAATGGCTAATGCCGCACCCGGCAATCCAAACATCATCACAGGGAAGAAACCGGCTTGATACATTCCCGTCACGCCTACAGTTGCACTTCCCTCAGCAAGGGATTTTGCCCCACCGAGGAAATTTGGAATATCGTTAATACCGGCGACGTCAAACCAGAAAACAGAATTTAGTGCATGGTGTAAGCCCACAGAAATAAGCAATCGGTTAAAGAAGCCATAAATTCCTGCTCCCACCGCACCCAAATCTTTAATGGATTCGCCAAAAGAAACGAGCGCATTAAAAATATGTGGCCAAACATAGAGGAGAATAAAAGAAATCGCGATCATAACAAAAGCCACGACAATCGGAACAAGACGTTTTCCACTAAAGAAGGAAAGGGCTTTTGGTAATTCTACTTGATAGAAGCGATTATAAAGTTCGGCAGAAATAACCCCTATTAAGATCCCAATAAATTGGTTATTAATTTTGTTAAAAGCTGCGGGTACTTGGCTAGGATCAATATGTTGTAGCTGTGCAACACCGCCGGGAGAAAGTAAAGTCGTGACAACATAAAAGCCAACTAGACCTGAAAGTGCGGCAGAACCATGTTTGTCTTTTGATAAACCAAAAGAGACACCGACAGCGAATAATAAGCCCATATTATCAATAATTGCTGCACCGGATTTGATTAATAATGCGGCTAATTGGCTATTGCTTCCCCAACCATCCGGATCGAGCCAATAGCCTATCCCCATTAATAATGCAGCAGCAGGTAATGCCGCCACCGGAACCATCAAGGCCTGCCCGATTTTTTGTGCATAATTAAGAATACTCATAAATACTCCTTGATTCATTAGAGAACAGCTTGTGATAGGCACTCACAAGCTGTGTTGATATAGTATCAGTGATTATTCTACGGTCAATTTTTTGCCGTCATAGCTTAATGTTTGCACTGAGGTTAAGGCTTTCCCTCCATCCGTCTCACCACCGATTAAGAGTACTTTATTATCGTAAGAAACGGATACGCCATAGCCGATATTCATTGGTAATTCACCAACGATCTGCCATTTGCCTTTATTCAAGGCGTAAACGTCCTTATGCCACGCTTTAGTTAAACCTTTATGGGCATGCAACATACCTTCCTTAAATTGTTTAACAGAACCCGGGAAATTTGCCCCACCGGTGACTAAATAATGACCGTGGCTATAACCCGCCATTGCACCGGCTAGGCCATCTTGATTTTGTCCTTTCGGCGCCGGTAGATCAGGTAGATTTTTCCATTCAACTCCTTTTGCGGTAAATTTACCTTGGTGGGTTTCTGCAGTACGAAGACCGGGTTTGATTTCCCCATTGACGACCATTAAATCATTGTCTTGAATAGTAAATGCGGCGCCTGCACGACCTGAGAATGGCACTTGTCCTTCATTTCGCCATTTATTCGTTGAGGGTTCATAGCTTAATAATTCTGTGGTAAAGAAATAGTCTTCCGGACGTTGATCGAAATAAGCTGAGGCAATGGCATCTTTTTTCGATTTGTCTTCTCCCGCTGCCACAAAGTCTTGAAAGTAGCCGTTGAAAATAGACAGGTTAGAACCACCGACAATATAAACTTTATCACCGTGCGATGCACCGGATGATCCGACTAAGCCCCTTGGAGAACGAGTTGGCAATTTTGTCCAAGAGTTGTCTGTCGGATTATATTGGTGGGCATCATTGACAAGCTGTAGCTCGCCTTTTTCATTTTTTTGTAATCCGCCGAATACATAAAGTTTTCCCCCTACGCTTGCGGCAACAGGTTGGTTACGCTCACCGCCAGGGAAAGTCGCGATTTCTTTCCATTGTGCAGCAGGATCTTTTAAGTCAAGTGAGTAGAATTTATCACCACCCGATCCTAAGCCCACATAAAGAGTATCGCCAATTAATGCCCCTGCACCGCTTTTAATACCAACCGGTAGATCCGGATAGGCTTGAACATTGGCGGAAAAAGCAACAGTGGCGAAAAGTGCAGTGCATAATGCTGTTTTTGTTAATGTCATAATAAACCTCATTGAGTGTGTTATGGTTTGCTATTCATAAAACGGCATTGAATAGAATGATTATTTTAAGTGCGGTCAAAAACTTGATGATTTTTAACCGCACTTTGGGCTATGGAACCAAGAGATTCGGTATGAAGGTAATAATTTGTGGGAAAACCGTGATTAGAACCAGCATAGCAAATATTGGAATTAAGAACGGCAGTACGCCTTTTGTTACCGTCGATACCGACATATTGCCCACTCGAGCGACCACAAAGAGAGCCATGCCCATTGGTGGTGTTAAGATACCGATCATCATATTCAAGGTCGTCATTACTCCGAAGAAAATGAGGTCGATATTAAATTGCATGGCAATTGGAATTAGCATTGGAAGCACTAAGAATTGCAATGCTAAGGCATCAATAAACATCCCAAGGAAAAGTAACAGGGCGTTAATCATCACTAATACCATTAACGGTGAATCCGCAACGGCAACAAAGATGTCAGCGATACGCATGGCCACTTGTTCACGGGCGATCATATCGCCAAAGAAGGTGACGGTCATAATCATTAATGCTACTACGCCGGTAATCGCCATCGCCTCTACACAGCTGTTGAAAAGCATTTTTAAAGTGAGCTCTTTATAGACAAATTTCCCGATAATCACCGAATAACTTGCCGCAACAACGGCTGATTCTGTCGGGCTGAATAAACCGGAGAAGATCCCACCAATAATTAATAACGGCGTTAAAATTGCCCAAAAGGCTTTTTTAAATGAAGTGCAAAGTTGTTCGCGGGTGGCTTTTGGCGTTCTTGGATAGCCACGTTTTTTAGAGACATAATAGTTCATCACCATTAACGCAATCGTTACCAGTACTCCGGGTACGAAGCCGGCAATAAAAAGTTTTGCAATGGATTCATTGGCGATTACCCCGTAAATAATCATTGCAATACTTGGCGGAACCAAAGGGCCGATAATACAGGACGCTGCTGTGATACCACCGCAAATGTCATCATCATAACCGGCATCACGCATGGCTTTAATTTCAAGTTGCCCTAATCCTCCCGCATCAGCAAGAGCCGAGCCGGACATACCGGAGAATAATAAACTTGCCCCGATATTCACATGACCCATACCGCCGGTATAGTGACCGAGTAAGGCTTTGGCAAAATTAAAGATTCGTTCGGTGATTCCCCCTGTATTCATCAAAATACCGGTGAGAATATAAAATGGTACAGCAAGGAGTGGGAAACTATCGAGGCTATACACCAATTTATCCGCTGCAGCATTCACCACATTCCAACGGGTCATTGAGAAATAAAGCAGGGAAGTAATAAAGAGAGACCAACCCACAGGCACGCCTAAGAACATAATCACAAGCCAAACAAGTAAGGCAACATAAACTGCATTAGCGCCTAATTTTACATAGTTGGTGATACGTAATACTTTAAACCAATCCGGTGCGAAGTATAAAATAGCGAGTAAAATGACCGCACTTATGATGAAAAATGTTGCAGGTAAATAACTTTTTCCTTCCTTAAAATTGTGTGCTTGGGCTTGGAAGAAACGAATCATCATCAACGTAGCAATAATGGGTAATGAGGCAAAGATCCATTTTTCTGAAATCCCGCCTAGTGCATCAATTGGGAAATTTGCACTCAGAAAATTACGCACGCCAAAATGGATAAAAAAGAAAATACCGCCAAAAATAACGAGCTGAACAAAAGTATTGGCTATTTTTTTGATTCGCTCAGGCATTAAATTGGTTAAGAAATCAATATAAACGTGCTCTTGTTTTCTGACCGCAACGCTAATACCTAACATCCCCACATAGACAAAGAGTAATTTTGCCAACTCTTCACTCCAAATAAGGGGGGATTGAAAAACTTGTCGAGAAAGAATTTGGGCAATAAGAATACAAAAGATGACAAGGAATAAAGCGCCACCAATCCATTCTTCAAGTTTGTTAAAGATTTTCATACTTCACTCCATACGAAGACTAAACGAAGCAAGGTGATATGGAGGTGCGTCAAATTGTTGACGCACCCATGTGATTTATTGATTAATTGATTCAATTTCTTTTAATGCGGTTTCACCTTTGCTACCGGTTTGTTTTACAAACTCGGCATAGAAAGGTTTCATCGCTTCTTTAAATGGCGTGAGATTCGGATGAGTCACTGTTACGCCTTGTTTTTCAAAGAAAGAAATTAAATCTTTTTCACCATCGACAAATAATTTTGTATGGTATTTTGCCGCATTTTCAGCTGCATCTTTTACGACTTTTTGGAGATCTTCTGGTAAATCTTGATAGGTTTCATTACTCACCAAGTAGAGTTGATCGTTCAAAATGTGATTTGTCATCGCTAAGAATTTTTGCACTTCATAGAATTTTTGGGCTTGAACGGTTGCCAATGGATTTTCTTGACCATCGACAGAATTGGTTTGAAGGGCGAGGTACACTTCAGAGAATGCCATTGGGGTAGGGGCTGCCCCCACATATTTTGCATAAGCTAAGTTGGTCGCAGCATTTGGTACGCGAAGTTTTAAACCTTTCATATCCGCAATGCTATTGATCGCTCGGTTTGAGGTCGTTTGGCGTGTACCGTTATAGGCTTGAGAAAGGAGTGTCAGCCCGAGTTCTTTATTCATTTTTTGGATTAAATCTTTTCCAAATGTTGTTTCATATAAAGCTTTTTGAGCCACACCATAATCAGAAATAACATAAGGAAGCGCAAATACTGCGGCTTCAGGATAGAATAATTGGAAACGGGCAGATTCCGCAAAGGTAAAATCAAGTGCACCATCCTTTAATTGTTTTAGCATGGCACGGTCATCACCCAGTTGTGAGCTTGGGTAAAGCGAGATTTCAATTTTGCCACCGGATTTTTCTTTAACCTCTTTTGCAAACATTTCGGCCGCTTTGTATTCGTTTGATGAAGTACCGGCATTCATTCCAAATTTTAAATCATAGTCTGCGGCAAAAACGGCAGAAGACATACCAATCGTAGCGGCTGTAGCAAGGAAAAGTTTAGTGAATTTCATCATGTGCTCCTATGAAAAACTATCGGGTTGATAGTGTTGTTGTGAGAAAACTTTTGGTTGAACTGTAACCAAAATAATCAATTCGCCCTCATTCTAAGAGTAAAACAACATATTTTGAATAGATTGTGGAGTTTTATTTCAAAATTGAGACATTGATCACATTTCAGGAAAAACGCTTCATAAAATAATTTAAAATGAAGTTTTATTTCTATATAATGCACGGAAATTATAAAAAGTGAGACTTTAGCGATTTCGGCTAAAGCCATACATCCGAATAAAAACGAGGAGTCTCTATATGTCTAAACTGACGCATGAACAGATTTTCCAACAGATTCAAAATGGCTTAATCGCCTCTTGCCAGCCTGTCGATAACGGCCCTATGGATAAGCCTGAGATTGTTGCCGCTATGGCACAAGCCTCAGTGATTGGCGGTGCAGCGGGGCTTCGTATTGAAGGTGTAGAAAATTTAAAAGCCACCCGCTCAAAGGTGAATATACCCATTATTGCTATCGTAAAACGTGATTTACCGGATAGCCCAATTCGTATTACGCCTTTCTTACAAGATATTGAGGATTTGGCTCAAGCCGGAGCTGATATTATTGCGGTGGATGGAACGTGCCGCCCCCGCCCTGTGGATTTAGAAAGTGCGGTTAAAAAAATCCATGAATTAGGCTGTCTTGCGATGGCGGATTGCGCCAATTTGGAAGAAGGATTGAATTGCCAAAAATTAGGATTTGATATTATTGGCAGCACGATGTCCGGTTATACCGGTGGCGATGTGCCGGAGGAACCGGATTACCAATTAGTGAAGGATTTGAAAGCGGCCGGATGTCGCGTGATGGCGGAAGGGCGCTATAATACGCCGGAATTGGCGAAAGTTGCGATTGAAATTGGGGCGGATTTTGTGACGGTAGGATCGGCACTAACACGCCTTGAACATATTGTCAGTTGGTTTGCCAATGCGGTGAAATCTGCTAAATAAAGTTAAGTGGAAACCCCATCAACTTAATAAACACAATAAATGATGGGGCAATCCACTTTTATCAAAAGGAGTCATTATGCGCTGTTTAGCATTAGATATTGGTGGAACTAAAATTGCTGCCGCCATTGTTAAAGAAGGTAAGATTGTTCATCGTCAACAAATTGCTACACCACAAGAAGATGCGGCCGAGGCGTTGCATCAAGCTATTGCACAGCTATTAACGGATTATGATGAGCAATTTGATTATGTTGCGGTGGCGTCCACAGGAATAATTAATCAAGGTATTTTGACCGCACTTAATCCCAAAAATCTAGGGGGGCTTGCCGAGTTTCCTCTGAAAGCAAGTATCGCTCGCCATACCAACAAACCGATTGGTTTATTAAATGATGTACAAGCAGCCGCTTATGCCGAATATCAATTACAAGATCAACAGCGATTAGCCAATTTTGCCTTTATTACCGTTTCAACAGGCGTCGGGGGAGGGATAATCCTGAATCATCAATTATTAACCGGTACGAATGGCATTGCCGGCCATATTGGGCATACTGTGGCGGATCCTAATGGGCCATTATGCGGATGCGGACGGCGTGGTTGTGTGGAGTCAATGGCGGCAGGGCGAGCCATTGAGGCGGGCACGTCAGAATGGGATTCCCCTTGTTCACCTAAAGAAGTCTTTGAGCGTTTCAGAAAAAATGATGAAAAAGCAACCGCACTTGTTGCTCGATCCGCAAAAGCCATTGCTAATTTAGTGGCAGATTTAAAAATTTCGATGGATATTCAAAAAGTCGTGATTGGTGGGAGTGTTGGATTAGCTGAAGGATACCTCCCCCTTGTTCAACAATTCCTTAATCAAATGCCGCCAATCTATCGGTGTGATATTGAACTTGCGCAATTAGGTCAAGATGCCGGTTTGGTCGGTGCGGCTTACTGGGTAAATCATAGTTTACCCAACATAATGGAGTGAGTGATGACGAGAAGTGGAAACATTTTAAACACGATTAGTTCACTTTATCAAAGTTTAACGAAAACAGAGAAAAAGATTGCCGATACAATTTTAATGTCTCCCGATTTAGTGGTGCAATGTCCCCTTTCTGAGATTGCCGAACATTTAAATGTGGGGGAAGCAACTTTTGTGCGTTTTTGTCGTTCTGTTGGGTTTAAGGGCTTTAGCGATTTTAAATTGGAGCTTTCCATTGAGTTAGCAACTAAAGATAATCAGGATAACCCCTTACTGGAAACAGATATTGTCCACTCCGATAGTTCACGGCATATTGCACAAAAATTACAAGGTGCAATTTCTAATGTGGTGAATGAAACCATTAATTTGCTTGATTTTAACCAGTTGGAAAAAACAGTTGAGGCAATATGCCGAGCGAATCGGATTTTCCTATTTGGCGTAGGATCATCCGGTATCACAGCAGAAGAAGCAAAAAATAAATTAATGCGGATTGGCTTTCAAGTTGATGCTACCGGTAACAATCATTTTATGTATATGCAAGCGGCTCTACTGACATCAAAAGATGTGGCTATTGGGATTAGCCATTCGGGTTATTCGCAAGAAACCGCTCATGCTTTAAACATTGCGAAAAAAAATGGTGCGACAACTGTTGCGATTACTCATAGTTTGCGTTCACCGATTACAGAAGTGGCAGATCTTGTGCTGGTAAATGGCAATAAACAAGGCAAATTACAAGGTGATTCTATCGGTACTAAAATTGCCCAGCTTTTTGTATTGGATTTGATTTACGCTTTGCTTGTGCAAAGTGAGCAGGAGAGGGCGGTGGAAACTAAACAGAAAACCCTCAATGTGATTCTCGAACAACGTATAAAATAGGAGAAACTTATGCGTGATTTAAAAGGTATTTTCAGTGCGTTATTAGTGTCATTCAACGAAGATGGCTCAATTAATGAAAAAGGTTTACGCCAAATTATTCGCCACAATATCGACAAAATGAAAGTTGATGGTTTATATGTTGGGGGATCTACCGGTGAAAACTTTATGTTATCCACTGAAGAGAAAAAACAAATTTTCCGTATTGCGAAAGATGAAGTGAAAGATCAGGTTGCCCTCATTGCGCAGGTCGGAAGTGTGAATTTACAGGAAGCGGTTGAATTAGGTCAATATGCTACCGAATTAGGTTATGACTGTTTATCTGCGGTCACACCTTTCTACTACAAATTCAGTTTCCCTGAAATTAAACACTACTATGACACGATCATTGAGAAAACCGGCAATAATATGATCGTTTACTCCATTCCATTCTTAACCGGAGTGAATATGGGGATTGAGCAATTTGGTGAACTTTATAAAAATCCAAAAGTGCTTGGGGTGAAATTTACTGCCGGTGACTTCTATCTTTTAGAACGTTTGAAAAAAGCCTATCCAAATCATCTTATTTGGGCTGGTTTTGATGAAATGATGTTGCCGGCTGTTTCTTTAGGCGTAGATGGCGCAATCGGCTCAACCTTTAATGTCAATGGTGTACGTGCCCGTCAAATTTTTGAATTAACCAAAGCGGGTAAACTTCAAGAAGCCTTAGTAGTTCAACATACCACCAATGATTTGATTGAAGGGATTTTAGCCAACGGTTTATATTTAACCATCAAAGAATTGCTCAAATTGGAAGGGGTTGATGCCGGTTATTGCCGTGAACCGATGACCGCA
This sequence comes from Pasteurella sp. WM03, assembly GCF_004570945.1. Taxonomy (NCBI): domain Bacteria; kingdom Pseudomonadati; phylum Pseudomonadota; class Gammaproteobacteria; order Pasteurellales; family Pasteurellaceae; genus Pasteurella; species Pasteurella sp. WM03. The sequence continues at coordinate 34,680 of NZ_SPPO01000013.1, read as the reverse complement.
AAAGCGACACCGGAGCAGCTAACAAAGGCGAAAGAATTAAAAGAAAAATACTTATAAACTCATAAAAATTGACCGCACTTATTCGAATGAGCGCTTTGGAGATGAGGTATCTCTGAAGTATATCGGGTAATAAGTGCGGTCAACATATCAGGAGGATTTACTATGCGTCTTATCCCTTTGCAAACAAATGAACAAGTAAGCCGTTGGGCTGCTCGTCATATTGTTGATCGAATTAACCATTTTCAGCCTACGGCTGAGCGTCCTTTTGTGCTCGGTTTGCCAACAGGTAGCACACCACTAAAAACCTATCAGGAATTGATCAAACTTTATCAGGCTGGGGAAGTGAGTTTCAAATATGTGGTGACCTTTAATATGGACGAATATGTGGGCTTGCCGGAAGATCACCCTGAAAGTTACCACAGCTTTATGTATAACAATTTCTTTAATCACGTGGATATTCAACCTCAAAATATCAACATTTTGAACGGCAATACGAAAGATCATGATGAAGAATGTCGCCGTTATGAAGAAAAAATTAAATCTTACGGAAAAATTCATCTATTTATGGGCGGTGTGGGAAATGATGGGCATATTGCCTTTAATGAACCGGCATCATCATTAAATTCTCGTACTCGTATTAAAACCTTGACGCAAGATACACTCATTGCGAATTCCCGCTTTTTTGATCATGATGTGAATAAAGTGCCGAAGTATGCTTTAACGATTGGCGTTGCTACCTTATTAGATGCGGAAGAAGTGATGATTCTTGCCACAGGCCATCAAAAAGCCCTTTCTGTGCAAGCGGCTGTTGAGGGGGCGGTAAACCATATGTGGACGGTGACGGCACTGCAGCTACATCGTCATTTTATTTTGGTGTGTGATGAACCGGCACAGCAAGAATTAAAAGTCAAAACAGTAAAATATTTCAGTGAATTAGAACAGAGAGCTATTCATAGCGTGTTATTATAATTCAGCAGCACCGCACGAAAGTGCGGTCGTTTTTTTATTATTTTTAGGAAGACAAAATGAAATATGCATTAATTAATAGTGTGATTTACACAAAATACGAAGTATTACGAGATTTTGCCGTGGTGATTAACGGGGAAATCATAGAAGCCGTGATTCCACAAAATGAACTTGAAGCGGGCATTAAAACCATTGATTTACAGGGCAATAACTTAACGGCCGGTTTTATTGATCTCCAACTCAATGGTTGTGGTGGGGTGATGTTTAACGATCAAACCACGGTGGAAACCTTAGAAATTATGCAAGCCACTAATTTAAAATCCGGTTGTACCAGTTTCTTACCGACTTTTATCACGGCACAGGATGAAGGTATTAAAAGTGCGGTTAAAACGATGCGTGAATATTTAACCCGGCATAAAAACCAAGCACTTGGCTTACATATTGAAGGGCCTTACATTAGTGTAGAGAAGAAAGGTGTACACCGACCGGAATATATCCGTGAAATCTCGCCTGAAATGAAAGATTTTCTCTGTGAAAATGGCGATGTGATTACGAAAATCACTATCGCAGCAGAAAATCCAACAGTGCAATATATTCCTGATTTTGTGAGAAGCGGCATAATTGTTTCTATTGGGCATTCTAATGCGACTTATGAAGTAGCGAAAGCTGCATTCCAGCAAGGTGCAACTTTTGCTACCCATTTACATAATGCCATGTCGCCAATTAGCTCGGGACGGGCAATGGGCGTAGTGGGTGCGGTATTAGATTCTGATGTGTACACGGGCATTATTGTGGATGGTATTCATGTAAACTATGGTAATGTCAGAATCGACAAAAAAATCAAAGGTGATAAATTGTGTATTGTAACCGATTCCATTGCGGCGGCAGGAGCAGGCCCTGAATTAGAAACCTTTACTTTTGAGGGCAAAACCATTTATGTGAAGGAAGGGCGTTGTTATGATGCTAATGGCACCATTGCAGGTGCGTCTATTACAATGATGGAATCTATCAAGAATGCCGTAGAATATGTGGAAATTCCTCTTTCGGAAGCCATTCGTATGAGTAATCTTTATCCGGCACGAGCTATCGGCGTAGATGATCGTTTAGGCTCGGTAGAAAAAGGGAAAGTTGCTAATCTTGCCGTATTTACCTCAAATTACGAGGTCATCGGCACCGTGGTGAATGGGGAGTGGAAACGGAATTAAGCATAAAAGTGCGGTCATTTTTATGATTGTTTTCCTATACTGAAAATAGCGATTTATATAGCCAATGTACAGAAATAGATATTTTAATAAAATGTCGATAGTATGCAGCAGTTGCACAAATCTGTTTTGGAGCTTGTTTGTAGGGACACACTGCGTGTGTCCTCTATAAAAAATCAAATTATTTCCGTAGGTTAAAATTCTGACACTTTCAGTTAATTAAGATATAAAAAGAGATGAAAAAAGGCGAACCTTTCGATTCGCCTTTTAAATATCTGAAAATTATTCTAGATTACCAGAATACGCGCATACCTACACCGATAGCTTTGTCATCTGTTTTACCGGTATAGTCATAGCCACCGTTAACACCATAGCCATAGTTTTTAGTACGTAGATATTTACCTTCTAAGAATACAACAACGTGTTTGTGGAATTGATAATCAACGCCAAGTAAGAAACCGTGAGTTTTTTCTTTTTTACTATCTTTAGTTTTTACATGCTCATATAGATAGTTACCGTACACTTGTGATTTAGCTAGAGCTTGGTAAATAAAGCCTGGAGATACATAGTATTGATTAGTTTTTGCACTACCATTTTTCTCATGAGCATAACCAAAATCACCGGTTAATTTGAAATCACCAAAGGCATAGCTTAATGACGCTAAATAACCATCTTTACGGTGAGAGGTATTGGCTACACCTGTTTCATAGTTGGTATGACCGTAGGCGAAACGAATGTCATAATTATCCTGTGCATAGATTGCACCAACACCAAATCCACCTTTAATTCCTGTACTGAGGTCATGACCTTTGTCGTTATGACGTTGACCAAAATTATAGTTAGCACTTAATTGTAAGCCTTCAACACCACGGTAGTCATAACGAACTACACCAGTACCAGAAGTTGGGATATATTTACCTTTTGGAATGAAACCATATTCATAATCATTTGCTTGGCTTAAATCATCAGCAATGGTAACTTGGCGACCAAATGTTAATTCACCATATTGTTTGCTACCTAACCCCACATAGGCACGTTTTGCATAAAGACTACCAAACTCATCACGAGATTCTGTATCATCAAAACGGAACTCTACACGACCTAATGCATAGAAATCATTATCTAGATTATGCTTAACTTTAAAACCTAAACGTGAGCCTGCGTTACGTAAAGCTGAGTTTGATTCTTTTGTAGAACTAGCGTTTACTGGAGTGGTTTTTTTGCTGCTTTTTTCCATAATTAAACGAAGTGAACCGTATAATTCAACGTTTGTCCCTTCGTTATCATAAATTACTGTCGCATTCGCTGCTGAAGCGGCAAATGCACCGACGATTAATGCTGCTAGTGTTTTTTTCATAATTGTTATTCCTTATTGGTGTGATTACGACCAAGATTGAACTTTCCATAATTGAAAGTGTCAACCGCCTAAATAGACGCCTCGGATCATTGCAAAAAGCCTTTTTTCTGTCAATGGAAAACGGTTGCTAATTTCTAAATATCTGATCAAGATCACATTTTTTAGACAGGGTGGGGTAAAAAGCAAACAATTTTTTGTTCATAAAACAAGAAAAAAATCAACCGCACTTTTATTTATTCCGGTTGGTAGCCCTCATCTTGGTAAGTGGGATTCGTTGCACCTTTTTTCGCTAACATATCACAGATTTCATTTTCACGATGTCCTGCATGCCCTTTCACCCATTTCCATTCAATATTGTGGCGTTGGACGGCATTGTCGAGTGCGATCCATAGATCTTGATTTTTCACCGGTTTGCCGGTGCCGGCTTTCCAATTATTTTTCTTCCAATTAAAAATCCATTGAGTAATACCCTTTTTCATATATTGACTATCGCTATAAAGGCTGATTTGGCAAGGTTCTTTTAGGGTATTAAGGGCTTCAATTACTGCGCGTAATTCCATTCGGTTGTTGGTGGTGTTGAAATAGCCTTTGGAAAGCTGTTTTTCATGTTGTTTATAACGCAAGAGAATACCAATTCCACCCGCACCGGGATTGCCAAAACAAGCACCATCAGTAAAAATTTCAATCTGTTTTTGCATAACAAAATCGTTGTTGTGTAAAATGGCGAGCATTTTAATGGAAAGGAATAGGTTGAACAAATGATTAATCCAAATCGCCAAATTGTACTGGATACTGAAACCACGGGGATGAACCAGCTTGGTGCTCATTATGAAGGCCATGGTATTATTGAAATTGGTGCGGTGGAATTGGTGAATCGCCGTTATACGGGAAATAATTTCCATATTTATATTAATCCGAACCGTACAGTGGATCCGGAGGCGATAAAAGTTCACGGTATTACCGATGAAATGCTTGCCGATAAACCGGAATTTAAGGCAATTGCACAGGAATTTTTAGATTACATTAAAGGCGCTGAGCTTTTAATTCATAATGCCCCCTTTGATGTGGGCTTTATGGATTATGAATTTAGTAAACTCGGATTAGGGGTGAAAACAACGGATATTTGTGTGGTAACCGATACCTTGCAAATGGCCCGTCAAATGTATCCGGGAAAACGTAACAGTTTAGATGCATTGTGCGACCGATTAGGCATTGATAATAGTAAACGAACCTTGCATGGCGCATTACTGGATGCGGAAATTTTAGCGGATGTTTATCTTTCCATGACCGGCGGGCAAACCAGCTTATTTGATGAAGGGGAAGAAGAGAATACGATGGTGGTGACGATAGAAAGGAATGTGGCTGAATCAATGGAAAGTGCGGTGGCTTTTTCCAATAATTTAAAACGTTTACAGCCGAATGAAGAAGAATTACAAGCCCATTTGGAATTATTGAAAGTGATCAATAAAAAGAGTGACGGAAAATGCTTGTGGGATTTGCGTATTGGCGATGAATCAGTGTATTAAATAAACATCTGAACGTGAAATGAAAAAAAAAGATTGACGAGATAACCGCGGATCATTATGATACGCACCACTTAGCGGAGTGGTAGTTCAGCTGGTTAGAATACCTGCCTGTCACGCAGGGGGTCGCGGGTTCGAGTCCCGTCCATTCCGCCAATTTTTTCATTTACTCCTTATTGATGTGTTTTTAAAGATAGATCAATGCAAAATAAAATAGCGGAGTGGTAGTTCAGCTGGTTAGAATACCTGCCTGTCACGCAGGGGGTCGCGGGTTCGAGTCCCGTCCATTCCGCCAATTATTTTCAAAATAAAACGTGCACCTTAAAGGTGCATTTTTTATGTCTGGAATTCGCTTCTTTCGCCAAGTGCAATTGTGTTTATGGCTTTTTATTTGCTTATTTTCAAATCGTTTTTTACCAATGCCTTAACTTCCGCTATAATGTGCCTCATTTTTTGATAAGAAAAGAGATTTTTATGACAACTCCTGTTGTAGCCCTTGTGGGGCGTCCAAATGTGGGGAAATCCACCCTATTTAATCGTCTGACTCGTACACGTGATGCTTTGGTGGCAGATTTTCCCGGTTTAACCCGTGATCGTAAATATGGTCATGCACATATCTCCGGCTATGAATTTATTGTGATCGATACCGGTGGGATTGATGGCACAGAGGAGGGCGTTGAAGAAAAAATGGCGGAGCAGTCGCTGCTTGCCATTGAAGAAGCGGATATTGTTCTTTTTCTTGTTGATGCCCGTGCCGGTTTAACGGCAGCAGATATTGGTATCGCAAATTATTTACGTCAACGCCAGAATAAAGTCACGGTGTTGGTGGCAAATAAAACCGATGGTATTGACGCAGATTCTCATTGTGCGGAATTTTATCAATTAGGTTTAGGCGAGATTGAACAAATTGCGGCTTCTCAAGGACGTGGCGTAACTCAGTTGATGGAACAAGTGCTTGCACCATTCGCAGAGCAAATGCAAAACAATGAGAAAACTGACCGCACTTCTGATGAAGAACAAGATGAGTGGGAGCAAGAGTTTGATTTTGACTCGGAAGAAGATACCTCTCTACTTGATGAGGCTTTGGAAGAAGAAAACGAACATGAGCAGGATAAAAATATCAAAATTGCTATTGTTGGTCGTCCAAATGTCGGAAAATCCACTTTAACCAACCGTATTTTAGGTGAAGATCGGGTTGTGGTTTACGATATGCCGGGTACCACGCGCGATAGTATTTATATTCCGATGGAACGCGATGGTCAACAATATACGTTGATTGATACGGCAGGGGTACGTAAACGGGGAAAAGTCCATCTTGCGGTGGAAAAATTTTCTGTGATCAAAACCTTGCAAGCGATTCAAGATGCCAATGTGGTTTTACTGACCATTGATGCACGTGAAAATATTTCAGACCAAGATTTATCTCTGCTCGGCTTTATTTTGAATGCCGGTCGCTCCCTTGTCATTGTGGTAAATAAATGGGACGGATTGGATCAAGAAGTCAAAGATCGAGTGAAATCGGAACTTGACCGCCGTTTGGATTTTATTGATTTTGCCCGAGTGCATTTTATTTCTGCTTTACATGGTAGCGGTGTGGGTAACTTGTTTGATTCCATCAAAGAAGCCTACGCTTGTGCCACACAAAAAATGACCACGTCCATGCTTACCCGCATTTTGCAAATGGCGACAGATGAACATCAACCGCCAATGGCAGGTGGTCGCCGTATTAAATTAAAATATGCCCACCCGGGTGGTTATAATCCACCAATTATTGTGGTTCACGGTAACCAAATGGAAAAATTGCCTGATTCCTATAAGCGCTATTTATCCAATTATTACCGTAAGAGTTTAAAAATTATCGGCTCGCCGATTCGTCTTCTTTTCCAAGAAGGGGCTAACCCCTTTGCCGGACGTAAAAATAAACTCACGCCAAATCAATTACGCAAAAGAAAACGCTTGATGAAATTTATTAAGAAAGCGAAAAGATGATGTGGAAAAAGTGCGGTTGACTTAACCGCACTTTTATTTTGGTTGGTATTATGTAGCAAATGCACAAAAATAGAAATCTCAACGACATGTCGGGACATACTGCGTGTGTTCAATGATAATATATTGAAATAATTTGATTTTATAACGAGCACACGCAGTGTATCCCGACAATCTCACCCAAAAACAGATTTACCACTGCATTGGTAATTAAGTCTGATTGGAATGTGTTCACGGAGATGGAAAGCTTAGCGATAATTTATTTATACTTGAGTAAAGTGCTTTTCCAGTAAACGTTTTTCACTGTTTTTATCATGAGCAAGTTGTACGATTGTCGGTTTAGCACGACACAATTTGCGAATACGCATTGTGCTTTCTTGATGTAATTTACTATTCATGCACACACCGTCAATTTCACCTCGTAGTAAATAGGTTTCATCATAAGAAGCATCACCACCAATAAAGACATAATGATCGCCCATATCTACAATCACGGATAAATGTCCCATGGTATGACCTGGGGTCGGGACTAAACAAATTTTGCCATCCGCCGTTAATTTATGGTGATGTTCGAAACTTTCGAAGACCCCATCATCAAAGCGAATACCATCAGGCGTGAGCCAATTCGGATAAACATGGGTTAAATAACCATTGAACTTAGCATTTGGTGCATTGATCGCAGCCTTTTCCGTTTCGCTCATTACTACACGAGCATTCGGAAAATTGGGTAGTCCCCCTGCGTGATCGCCGTGCATATGGGTCATCACGACAGTTTTCACCTGTAAAGGATCGAAACCTTTTGATCTTAGCAATACGCCGACTTCCTCGTTTGGTTTGACACCACGTCTCTCACAAAATTGCATAAACGGATGCCACCAAGGTTGGTAACCTTTGTCATTGGCTTTGCTACTTTCACCGGTATCAACCATAATCAGTCCTTCGCTAGGGTGTTCAATTAGCCAACAACCAATAGGTAAATGAGGGCTCCATTGGCTATCCGTTAAAACATCTAACACTCTGAGAGGGCGGGCAAAAAAACGAGCGAGCTGATGGTGAGCTTTAATTTGCATCCAGCCCGTTGTTAAGCAATGGATTTTCATGACAATAATCTTCTTTCTTTAGTTATTAATTGGCGGTAATTAATAACGCTAATACATGGCTAAAAGTGCGGTTAATTTTCGTCAAGGTTTTATTTATTTTGCAAGCAAAAGTCTTAGCGCTTGATAAACCCTTTGAGCAGATTCACCACTTAATGCTTTATTTTCTTCATCAGTAATGACAAGGGCGCTTTGTTTGCCGACAGCAGAAATTTGCATCAAGTAAGTACCCTTTTCAAGCGCCGGTTTATTGATGCCTAAACGTAGCCAATCATCTTTATCTAGAGGTGAGTATTTTAATTCACGTTGTCCACGCCCTGCGGTTTCCGATTTGACGGTAAATCCTAATTTGGGGAGTGTTGAGCCTAATTTTTCCCAAGCTTGGGCAAAGGTTGCTTCCATACCTAAGGCTATTCTCCCATTTGTATCGGTTATTAATCCTGATTGGAACGCACCCACAGGGGTATGATTGAGAGCTTGTTGTTGCTCGTTATAGGCATTTGTTAATTCGGACACAAAATGGTTTAAACGGGTTGATGTATAGCGTTGTTTTTCCGCTATACTCGGGGTAAAGAGAATGCCATCGCGACGCATTTGTTTCACTGAAACCGTTAAGGCACTTGCATCATGTGCTGAAACCTGCTCAATTTGATATTGGATTTCAGTGTTAGCCTTGTCATCAGCACGCCCGGTGTTGTGCCAATTGGTCGTTAAAATTGCACCGTTGATGGTCGAGTCAATATTTTCTTCTTTTAACAGCCGTTTAATTTGTTGGAGATTATAAAGTGAGGCTTGTTCATGAGAATAAACAATCAACGCACGCTCGCCATCAAATTGAGTGAGGGAGTTTTTGATAATAGCCAAAGGGGTTGATGGGGGGCGAATGTCAACACTTGCCCCATTTTTAATATTGATGCGAGGCAATTCATAAGTTGAATCGGGTTTTGGTAGATTCACCCCACCGTTTGCCAAAGGGGAAAAACTCGGGACTGATACCTTTGATTTTTGATAGGCGTCATTTGCACTTTGCAAGGTTTCAGGATCAGCCGTACAGGCAGATAATAGGCTCACGGTTGCTAACCCTAGAAGAATTTTTTTCATTGGTCACTCCTTAAAAATCAATAAAAAATTAACCGCACTTTGACAACGATGTCTGACAGCTAATTTTTCAAAAAGTTTGGGGTTGAAAAATCAACCCCATTGTCTCGTAGTCGCTTAAATTAAGCCTGCGTTTTTTAGTGCGGCTTCCACTTTGGGTTGGGCTTCTTCGCTGAGAATTGTGAGCGGTAAACGAAGGTATGGTGTTTTGATCAAACCTAAACGATAAGCCCCCCATTTCACCGGAATGGGATTTGATTCCACAAATAAATCACGGTGTAATGCCATTAAGCGCTGATTAATTTCATCTGCTTTAGAAAATTCCCCTTCACGAGCTAAACGGCACATTTCCGCCATCTCTTTTGCCGCGAGGTTATTAGTGACGGAAATGACGCCCTCGGCACCTAATTTCATCGCCTCTAAGCCGGTGGCATCATCGCCACTTAATACAATGAAATTTTTTCCGGCTAATTTTTTGATTTCTGTGACTCGATTGACTTCACCCGTCGCCTCTTTGATACCCACGATATTTTCAATTTGAGCTAGACGTGCAACGGTTTCCGGTTTCATATCGCTACCTGTACGCCCCGGTACATTGTAAAGAATTTGAGGTAAATCCGTACATTCTGCAATTGCTTTAAAATGCTGATACATCCCCTCTTGAGTCGGTTTGTTGTAATAAGGTACGACAGAAAGACAGCCGGCTACGCCACTATCACGTAATAATTTCGTCATCACAATGGCTTCACTGGTGGCGTTAGCACCTGTTCCTGCAATAACAGGAATACGACCGTTTGCCAGTTCCACGGTCTTCTCGATCACTTTCACATTTTCTTCAATACTGAGTGTCGCAGATTCGCCGGTTGTACCGACTGAAACGATCGCATCCGTCCCCGCCTTGATATGAAATTCCACTAATTTTTCCAGCGTTTCAAAATCAATTCCACCGTGGCTATCCATTGGGGTGACTAACGCAACAATACTGCCAAAAAACAAGGCATTTGGTGTGGACATAAAACCTCCGTCGTCGATGATTAATTATTTGAAAAATATTCGTTAGGATCGCTAAAATAGAGGCAATTTGCAAATCATTTTTTTATTTTGAGGAATTTTCTATGAAAACATTAAAAGTGGGGGATGTCGCACCTTTATTCACACTAAAAGATCAAGCCGATAACCTGATTTCACTTGAAGATTTTAAAGGCAAAAAAGTATTGGTTTATTTTTACCCGAAAGCCCTCACACCGGGATGTACAACACAAGCCTGCGGATTACGTGATGCAAAAAATGAACTCGAAAAATTAGGCGTGGTTATTCTAGGTATCAGCCCGGATTCACCGAAAAAATTAGCTCAATTTGCGGATAAAAAAGGTTTGAATTTTCTTTTGCTTGCTGACCAAGATCATCAAGTGGCTGAACAATTTGGGGTATGGGGGGAAAAGAAATTTATGGGTAAAACCTATGATGGTATTCACCGGATCACATTTCTCATTGATGAACAAGGAAAAATTCAACAGGTATTTGATAAATTTAAAACAGGGGAACATCATCAAGTCGTATTGGATTATCTCCAATCCCTGTAAACTTTGTGGAAAATTGACCGCACTTTGGGAGAGCGTTTAAAAATTATGTTGAGATAGAGGAATTAAGCCAACCTGAAGTGCGTGTGTTGGAATCTTTGATGGCAATAAGTGTTGAATTTTACAAACCTAGCGTTTCTTTCACAAAAGGAATAGTAAGATTACGCTGAGCCTGTAATGAGGCTCTGTCGAGTTTTTCTAGCGTTTGTAATAGGGTATGGGTGTCTCTGTTTAAGCGTTTTAATAAGAATTGTGCTGTTTCAGCAGGGAGTTCAATGCCTCGTTGGCGGGCATTTTTTTGTAGCACCTCGAGTTTTTGTTCGTCCGTGAGGGGGGAAAGCTGATAAATCTCTCCCCATTTTAGGCGGGAGGCTAAATCGGGGAGTTGAACATTCAGGGCGGAAGGGGAGACTGCTGCACTGATCAATAGTAAGGTTTTGCTTTCCGCTTTAATACGATTGAATAAATCGAAAATGGCCACTTCCCATTCAGGATCACCTATGACACTTTGGAGGTCGTCTAAGCATACTAATTCTTGTTGTTCTAAATTCTCCAATACCGCAGGAGAGAAATAGCGGGATTTGTTTAACGGCACATAAATTGCAGCACGTTGTTCGTTTAAATATTGATTGCTGAGCGCGCGAAGTAAATGGCTTTTGCCACAACCCGCGGTTCCCCAAATATAGAAAAATTGTTGTTGAATCTGCTGTGAATTTTTGTGCAAAGAATCAAGCAACAACAAATTGTTGTCACCATAAAAGTTCTCAAGTGTCTCATCATCAATTTGATGAATAGGCAAAGGCAACTGTTGATTCAAAATGATAAACGCTATTGATTAGAGGGAAAGAAAGGGCGATGTTTCAGCCCTTAATTTTTCGATTATTCTACTTCATTTTTTGCTTTTGGCAAAACGAGGTTCAGGATAATTGCCACGATGGCACATAAGCTGATTCCTTTTAATGAAACGGCATCACCGACATTCACAAACATATTGCCGATACCAAAGGTCATCACCACGGAAATAATGCAAAGGTTGCGTGGTTCGGTGACATCCACTTTACCTTTAATTAAGGTGCTCATTCCCACTACGGCGATTGAGCCGAACACTAGCATCATAATACCGCCCATAACGATGGTTGGAATGGTGGAAAGGAATGCGCCCACTTTACCGCAGAACGAAATAGCGATCGCCCATACCGCCGCCCAAGTCATAATATTCGGGTTAAAGTTACGGGTGAGCATAACCGCACCGGTGACTTCTGCATAAGTAGTATTAGGTGGGCCACCGACTAATGAAGCGGCTGCCGTGGCGACACCATCACCTAGTAAGGTACGGTGTAATCCCGGTTTTTTGAGGAAATCTTTTCCCGTCACCGAGCTAATCGCCATAATACCGCCTACATGTTCCACCGCAGGCGCAATAGCAATCGGTAACATATAGAGAATGGCTTCAAGATTAAATTCCGGTTTAGTGAGCTTTGGTAGTTCAAACCAAGGGGCATCAATTACCGGTTGGAAATTAATTAAACCGAGGAAAAGGCAAAGAATATAGCCTGCCGTGATACCAAACATAATGGGGATTAACTTCATTAATCCTTTAGCAAAAACCGCAACGGAAAGGGTTACAATTAAGGTGATCATCGAAACGAGTACGGCATCGTTATAAGCATAGGCACTGTCTTTGCCTAATGCCATATTGACGGCGACGGGAGCGAGCCCCATACCGATAATAATGATGACCGGACCAACCACAACCGGTGGGAAAATACGTTCTAAGGCTTGGCTGCCTCGAATTTTTACCAGTGCAGAAAGGGCAAAATAGACCAAGCCGGCACAAGCCAGTCCGCCCATGGTGGTTGGAATACCCCAAGTTTGTACACCATATTGAATGGGGGCGATAAAAGCAAAAGAGGAAGCAAGGAAAATGGGCACCTGTTTGCCGGTGCAAAGCTGGAATAATAGCGTACCTATGCCGGCGGTAAGTAGGGCAGTGTTAGAATCTAAGCCTGTGATAAGCGGCACAAGCACAAGTGCGCCAAAGGCGACAAAGAGCATTTGTAAGCCGACAAAGGACTGTTTTGCAATACTCTGTACTTCTTCCGTTTGAGAAGTGGTTTGATTTGGATTCGTCATTTTAGTTTCAACTCTCTGTTTGAATTAACTTGAAAGTGCGGTCAGCTTTTGAACTGTTTTCCGCCCGAAAAAAGACGGCTTGAAAGCCGTCTCAGTGTTTTAGAACAGGGGATTATTTCGTTCCAAAAATTTTATCACCCGCATCACCCAAACCCGGAATGATGTAGCCGTGTTCATTTAAGTGATCATCGACAGAAGCGCAGTAGAGCTCAATATCCGGGTGTGCGGCTTCTAATGCTTTAATGCCTTCAGGCGCTGCTACAAGCACTAATACTTTAATTTGTTTACAACCTTTCGCTTTTAATAAATCAAGGGTGGCAATCATTGAACCGCCGGTTGCCAACATCGGATCGACAACAATGGCAAGACGTTCTTCCAAATCGCTCGCTAATTTTTGGAAATAAGGTACGGGTTCAAGGGTTTCTTCATTACGATAAATTCCCACCACGCTGATACGTGCACTTGGAATATGCTCCAATACGCCGTCCATCATTCCAAGCCCCGCACGTAAAATTGGCACGACGGTCACTTTTTTTCCTTTAATACGATCAATTTCAACGGGGCCGTTCCAACCGTCAATAATGACTTTTTCTGTTTCCAAATCTGCAGTTGCTTCATAGGTTAATAAACTGCCGATTTCAGTTGCCAGTTCACGGAATTTTTTTGTATCAATTTCCGCTTCTCGCATGACACCTAATTTATGTTTAACTAACGGATGTTTAACTTCAACAAGTTTCATGATTTGCCCCTTAACTGCGAATGAATGGATTAATGTGAATATTATGAGTGATTGAAAATCAAATCGGTGAATTCTAAATCAGAAAATAAGAAAACTCTAGCGATTTATAGATGAAAAAATGATTTATCACTTTCAATTCTGCTATTAAAAGTATTTTATTAAAGAGGGATTATTGCCGCCCTTATAAAATTAAATTTTGACAGAGATCACTAATTTGAATAAAAGCCGTTGTATTTATTCTGAACAAAGCTAGAATGAAATTAAGTTGTAATTTGACGTTTTAGTGATATGGAATTGTTAGAATTATCGAAAAAACGGTGCCTCGGCAAGTTTGATGATGGTTGGGCATATTTTGATGAGCCTATCGTCTGTGATGTGGCTCGGCAGCCCATTTATGGGTTGATATTGCGGGGGAAAAAGGAATTTTCCGAAACGCAAAAAATTATACAAAATACGACCGCTCTTTCTTTGCCCATCTTCTCTTTCGGCGATTCTCAATTACTGTTTTCAACAAGATCTCAACCTTATTCAACCCAATTGGTCTCACCAAGGATGGTTTTTCAATCACTGTTATTACAAAACAAAAATATGTGGGGCAGCAATGCTCAAAAGCTGAATTATTGCTCCAATCATGATTTATTTTCTCGTAATAGGAATAACCCCCTTTCTCTAACAATACCGAATAATTTATCCAAGTTTTCTTTGCGATGCTTGAATGAGGCATGCAAAGCATAAGGAGTAAGCGATGACAACTTTAATCACCCAAGCAATCATTGATTCTTTTTTTGATGCCTCTAATGGCGATCCCTTTGCGACTTTAGGTATGCACGAAACAGAGCGTGGTATTGAAGTTCGTGTTTTATTGCCTGAAGCGGATCGGGTGGTCGTCATAGAACGAGAGTCGGGGGAGCCGGTTACGGAATTAAATTGTTTAGATGAACGAGGTTTTTTCGCTGGTGTGATACCAAATTGCCACCAATTTTTTGTCTATCAATTACAGGTGTTTTGGGGGAATGATGCCCAAATTATTGAAGATCCCTATCGTTTCCACTTAATGATTGACGATTTAGAGCATTGGTTGCTTTCTGAAGGCTCAATGTTACGACCTTATGAAGTACTAGGCGCCCACTTTATGGAATGTGATGGCGTGAGCGGGGTGAACTTCCGCTTGTGGGCACCGAATGCGAAACGAGTGTCGATTGTTGGTGATTTCAACTATTGGGACGGTCGTCGCCACCCAATGAGATTCCATTCGCACAGTGGCGTGTGGGAATTATTTCTACCTAAAGCCAGTCTTGGACAACTCTATAAATTTGAACTGATTGATTGCCACGGTAATCTTCGCTTAAAAGCGGATCCTTATGCGTTCGGCTCGCAACTTCGCCCGGATACGGCCTCGCAAGTGAGTGTGCTCCCTAATGTGGTCGAAATGACAGAAACCCGCCGTAAAGCAAACCAAATAAACCAACCGATTTCAATTTATGAGGTGCATTTAGGATCATGGCGGCGTAATCTCGAGAATAATTTTTGGCTTGATTATGACCAGATTGCTGATGAGCTTATTCCCTATGTGAAAGATATGGGCTTTACCCATATTGAATTTATGCCGCTTTCCGAGTTTCCCTACGATGGTTCATGGGGGTATCAACCATTGGGACTCTATTCTCCTACCAGTCGTTTCGGCACGGCTGAAGGCTTCCGTCGATTGGTCAAACGGGCTCATGAAGCAGGTATTAACGTAATCCTAGATTGGGTACCGGGGCATTTCCCAAGTGATACCCATGGGTTAGTCGCCTTTGATGGTACAGCATTGTATGAGCATGCAGATCCGCGTGAAGGTTATCACCAAGATTGGAACACCTTGATTTATAACTATGGACGTAACGAAGTACGTAATTTTCTTTCCAGTAATGCGCTGTATTGGCTAGAACGTTTCGGATTAGATGGTATTCGAGTTGATGCGGTGGCGTCAATGATCTACCGTGATTACAGCCGTGCCGAGGGACAGTGGATTCCAAATCAATATGGCGGACGTGAA
The DNA here is from genome assembly GCF_004570945.1 of Pasteurella sp. WM03. Classification (NCBI taxonomy): domain Bacteria; kingdom Pseudomonadati; phylum Pseudomonadota; class Gammaproteobacteria; order Pasteurellales; family Pasteurellaceae; genus Pasteurella; species Pasteurella sp. WM03. Next base: position 18,961 of record NZ_SPPO01000013.1, on the reverse strand, counting down.
AACCTTGAAGCGATTGAATTTTTAAAACACACCAACTGGAAAATTCATCATGAGATGGAGGGGGCAATTTCGATTGCAGAGGAGTCAACTTCATTTGCCGGTGTAACTCATCCAAGTGAAAAGGGTGGCTTAGGTTTCAATTTCAAGTGGAATATGGGCTGGATGAACGACACCCTTGCTTATATGCAACTTGATCCGATTTATCGTCAGTATCATCACAATAAAATGACGTTTGGTATGGTTTATCAATACAGTGAAAATTTTGTGTTGCCTCTTTCTCATGATGAAGTCGTGCACGGAAAATCCTCACTTCTCGGTAAAATGCCGGGCGATACGTGGCAAAAATTCGCCAACTTACGTGCTTATTATGGTTATATGTGGGGATATCCGGGCAAAAAATTACTCTTTATGGGAAATGAATTTGCACAAGGTAGAGAGTGGAATTACGAGGAAAGTTTAGATTGGTTCTTGCTTGATGAAAACATTGGCGGTGGCTGGCACAAAGGTGTGCTGAAATTGGTGAAAGATTTAAACCACATTTATCGACAAAATCGACCGCTCTTTGAACTGGATCATGCAGCTGAAGGCTTTGATTGGCTGGTGGTAGATGATGCCGCAAACTCAGTTTTCGCTTTTGAACGTTGCAGTGAAGTTGATGAGACGGGTGAATGTGAACGTATTATCGTGATTAGCAATTTTACACCGGTGCCTCGTTATGATTATCGTATTGGGTTGAATATAGCGGGACAATATGAAGAAATCTTAAATACAGATTCTATGTATTACCAAGGTTCCAATCTAGGCAACTTTGGTTGTGTGCAAAGCGAACCAATCGAAAGCCATGGACGGAAAAACTCTATTTCTGTTTCGATCCCTCCATTGGCTACGCTTTATTTGAAACTAAAAGCAGAATAATGAGGTGGGGAGGTGAAATAAAATAAGATTTTCCCTCCCCAGTAATGAATAATCATTTAATTTGAAGGGGGATTACTATAATCCCAGCCTCCTGTAAAAATAAAATGTTTAAAATGTATCACTCGGGTTCACCAACCCCTTATGGCTACTCACAACAAATTGAAGACGGTGAAAGAATTACTAATTTTGCCCTATTTTCAGCGGCAGCAAGTGCGGTTGAACTTTGCTTATTTGAAGGTGAAACTGAAAGCCGTTTTTCAATGATTCGTACTGAAAATGTTTGGCATCTGGCAGTGACAGGCGTACAAATCGGTACAGAATATGGTTTTCGTATTTATGGTGGACAGGCAAATCCACAGAAATTAATGCTCGATCCTTATGCGAAAGCCGTGAGCCGTAAGCCTGATTTAAGTTGCGAAGAACGTCGAGAATGGTTTTTGTTAAGTGACTCACGTGATAATGCTCACCTTGCCCCAAGAGCGGTTATTATTGAGGAAGATTTTGATTGGGGTGGCGACAAAAAACCAATGATTCCTTGGAGTGAAACAATTGTGTATGAATTGCACGTAAAGGGATTTAGTCAGTTAAATGAGAGAATTCCAACTGCTTTGCGAGGCACTTATAGTGGATTGGTTCATCCTGTTAATCTTGCCTATTTACAAGAATTAGGCATTACTGCGGTGGAATTGTTACCGGTCAATTTCTACATTAATGAGCCACATTTGCAAGAACGAGGATTACAAAATTATTGGGGCTACAATCCTCTGGCAATGTTTGCTGTAGAACCTAAATATGCCGCAACAAATAATCCGCTCACTGAATTTAAAACGATGGTGAAAACCTTTCACCAAGCCGGCATTGAAGTGATTTTAGACGTAGTTTTTAATCATTCAGCCGAATCTGAACAGCATTTCCCGACATTTTGCCAACGTGGCATTGATGATCAAACCTATTATTGGCGTAACGATAATGGACATTACATCAACTGGACAGGCTGTGGCAATATGCTGAATTTGTCCTCTGATGTGGGGCGAAAATGGGTGTTGGATTGCTTGTGTTATTGGGTGGAGCAGTGCCACGTAGATGGTTTCCGTTTTGATTTGGCAAGTGTGCTTGGACGGGATAAACCGGATTTTAATGCCTTTGCTCAACTTTTTGTAGATATTGCTAATACACCAAGTTTACAAAACATCAAACTCATTGCTGAACCTTGGGATATTGGCGATTACGGCTATCAGGTGGGACATTTTCCAAATTATTTTGCTGAATGGAATGACCGTTTCCGAGATGATCTTTGCCGTTTTTGGCTCTGGAAAAGTGGTGAGATTGGTGCATTTGCAGAACGTTTTGCCGGTTCTAGTGATCTATTTAAGAAAAATGATCGCTTACCTCATTGTTCACTCAACTTTATTACTGCTCATGATGGTTTCACCCTAAGAGATTTGGTGAGCTATAACGAAAAACATAACGAAGCAAATGGTGAGCAAAATCGGGACGGACGCAACGAAAATTACAGTTATAACCACGGTATAGAAGGCGCTACCGAAAGCCTAACAGAACCGCAAAAAAGTGCGATAGAAAATGACCGCACTTTTGCGCAAAGCGGTTTATTAATGAGTTTATTGCTGGCGAATGGCACGCCAATGTTGCTGGCCGGCGATGAGTTTGGCAATACGCAATACGGCAATAATAACGCTTATTGCCAAGATAACGATATGACTTGGCTTAAGTGGGCTGATTTTAATGAAAACTTATTTGAACTGACCAAAAAAACAATTGAATTGCGCAAAAAAATGATCAGTTTGATACGGGATCAATGGTGGTCGGATGATAACGTGCAATGGCTCAACGTTGACGGTCAACCGATGACTCTTGAAGATTGGCAAAATCGAGAAACCAAAGCATTACAGGTAGTTTTAGATAATCGTTGGCTTTTATTGATGAATGCCAAGGCGGAAGGGCAGCATTTCAGTTTGCCGAAAGGGAAATGGAAGGCTCGAGTCGGTACGCATAATTTGGCTCTCACGACACAGCGGGCAGTGCTTTCTGCCATGGGATGCAGTGTTTTGAGTAATGAATAACAAAATGTCCACAAGACCCTAAATATAATGGAGATCTTTATGAAAGCTGGCGACCTTAACAAATATGACTTAGTCAAAAATACCTTAGTGTTAATTTTAGCGGGGGGACGGGGTTCACGTTTACACGAATTAACCGATAAACGGGCTAAACCGGCCCTTTATTTTGGTGGTAACCGCCGCATTATTGATTTTGCACTTTCTAATTGTATCAATTCCGGTTTAAATCGGATTGGTGTCGTGACACAATATGCCGCTCATTCTTTGCTTCGTCATTTACAAACAGGTTGGTCATTCCTACCGCAAGAACGGGGAGAATTTGTGGATATGCTCCCGGCTCGTCAACAAATTGATGATTCCACTTGGTATCGTGGCACGGCGGATGCAGTCTATCAAAATATGGCAATTATTCGTGATCACTATCGTCCGAAATATGTCTTGATTTTAGCGGGCGACCATATTTATAAACAAGATTATAGTGTCATGTTAATGGATCACGTCAACAGTGGTGCGAAATGTACGGTTGGCTGTATTGAAGTACCTCGTTCAGAAGCTCACGAGTTTGGTGTGATGGCCGTTAATGAAAACCTAAAAGTGAAAGCCTTTGTAGAAAAACCAAAAGATCCGCCTGCGATGGTCGGTAAGCCTGATGTTTCTTTGGCTTCAATGGGGATTTATGTATTTGATGCCGATTATCTCTACGAAATGCTAGAACGTGAAGTGAATACACCGGAAACTAGCCATGATTTTGGTAAAAATGTGTTACCAAAATGTTTGGAAGAAGAAACCCTTTACGCTCATCCGTTCAGTCGTTCTTGTATGGGACGGAATACTGAGGGAGAAATTTACTGGCGTGATGTGGGTACTCTTGATAGTTTCTGGCAATCTAATATTGATTTAGTGTCTGAAAATCCGCAGCTTGATATTTATGATCAAAGCTGGCCGATTCGTGGTAACCCGACGCAGGCGTATCCGTCCAAATTTTTCTACAAACAGACGAATGTTCATCCGGTGGATAACTCACTTATCGGCGGAGGCTGCGTGATTACCGATGCCTCAATTAGTAATTCCGTGTTATTTGACCGTATTAAAGTCGATTCTTTCTCAAAAGTTGAGTATTGCGTGGTATTACCTGAGGTTCGAATTGGCAAAAATTGTGTGCTGAAAAACTGTATTATTGATCGCGATTGCCATATTCCGGACGGTATGCAAATTGGTGTGAATTTGGAAGAAGATCGTAAACGCTTCCGTATTAGCTCAACGGGTAAAGTGATTTTAGTCACGCCGAAAATGCTAAAGAAACTTGAAGGTGAAGAAATTATTTCTGAGGCTCATTTGGATTAAGCTGTGAAAAGTGCGGTTGATTTTGACCGCACTTTATTAATGTTTTCGATATTATGTCGCTGTTGTATAAAGCAGGTTGGCGACGATTATAGGAACACGCAGAGCATTCCTACAATGTCGTGAAAGTTTGTTGCTACGTAATGCCGTGATTTTGCTTTCTCTCATAAATGGATTAGAGGAAAATAGAAAAATGAAAATACTACATGTTTGCTCGGAATTTTATCCACTGTTAAAAACGGGGGGCTTGGCAGATGTATTGGGTGCTTTGCCTCAAGCGCAAAATCAAATTGGGTTGGAGGCTCGAGTCTTATTACCCGCTTATCCTGCGATTGTGGCAGGCATTCCAAATACACAGGTTGTGGCAGAATTTGATAATTTTGCCGGGCATATTGTGCTACGTTATGGTGAATACAATGGGGTTGGCGTTTATTTGATTGACGCGCCACATCTGTATCAGCGTGAAGGAAACCCTTACCACGATGTTTACTACAATGATTATGGTGATAATTATAAGCGTTTTGCATTGCTCGGTTGGGTGGGGGCAGAACTGACGACAGGTTTAGACAGTTGGTGGCGGGCTGACGTCGTTCATGCCCACGATTGGCACGCAGGGTTGTGTGCAGCGTATTTATTTAATAAAGGGCGACCGGCGAAATCTGTCTTTACCATTCATAATTTAGCTTATCAAGGGCAATTTTCTTATCATCATTTACATGAAATCGGTTTACCTTCAGGAATGTTCCATGTAGAGGGATTAGAGCTTTATGGACAGATTTCATATCTTAAAGCCGGGCTGTACTATTCTGATGCGGTAACGGCAGTGAGCCCGACTTATGCGGAAGAAATTACCACACCGGAGTTTGCCTATGGCTTGCAAGGTTTACTGAGTGGATTGAAAGTGAATAATCGTTTAGTTGGGATTCTCAATGGCGTTGATGAAACGATTTGGCATCCAAGTTGCGATAGCTATATTGCACACCGCTATAAGTTGAAATCTATGGCGGGCAAAAAGAAAAATAAGGCGGATTTACAAGCCTATTTCAATTTACCACAAGACGAACAGGCATTGGCGTTTGTTATGGTGACTCGCTTGACAGAACAAAAGGGCGTGGATTTGCTCATTGAAAGTGCCGATGAAATAGTGAAACACGGTGGGCAACTGATGATTTTGGGTTCAGGCGCACCACATTTGGAAGCCGGTATTCGCCAGCTTGCAGAAAACTATCCGCAGAATATTGCAGTGAAAATTGGTTATGATGAGACGCTTTCACATTTAATGGTTGCAGGTGGTGATGTGATTCTCGTTCCAAGTCGTTTTGAACCTTGTGGTTTAACGCAACTTTATGGATTGCAATATGGCACATTACCACTGGTGCGTAAAACGGGCGGCTTGGCTGATACGGTGGTGAATAGTACAGCCGAAAGTATTAAAAATCGTTTGGCAACAGGTTTTGTATTTGAGCTTGCTACGCCAGAAGCTCTTCGTCAAAGTTTGCAACAAGCCTTTGCGCTTTGGCAAAAACCGCGCGCTTGGTCAATGGTTCGTGCCAATGCGATGGAACAAGATTTCAGCTGGCGTAAAGCGGCCACTGAGTATTTTTCATTATATCAACGTCTATAAATTGATGAGGGGATTTCTCGTACTAATCAATTTTTCTAAATATGCACTGTTTGCGAATTATTTTTCTCAAACAGTGTGATTTTGGTTGTTTTTTGTTAAATAAAGGCTAAAATTTGTGCGTTTTGCTGTGGGGCTAATGCTTTAGTAGTCAATTAAAATAAGGATATTCAAAAAATAGATAATGTGGTTTTTTCGGATTTGACGCACTTTTAAAATACCGCTTATTTTATTGCTAAATGGAGTTTTGCGTTGTTTAGCTATCCCTCCTAACTATCAATCATTTCTACTTTTTTATTGAGGTTTATTATTATGATAATGGACAATTTTGATTCTCCATTTCTTTATAATCGTCCGGAGTTGGACGTTCAAGCATTAAAAAAATCAATTGTTTATAAGTTAATTTTTTCTATTGGCCGTTCGCCACGAGAAGCGAGCCAGCGTGATTGGCTTAATGCCACTTTATATGCTGTGCGGGATCTTGTTACCGAAGGATGGATTAGCAAGGCTCGTCAGGCTCGTGCAGATGATGCTCGTCGGGTTTATTATTTATCTATGGAATTTTTAATTGGTCGCACCCTCTCTAATGCACTGATTGCAGAAGATGTTTATAGTCTGACGAAAGAAGCCTTAAGTGAGTTAAATGTTGATTTGGAAGATATTATTTCAAAAGAGGTCGATCCCGGCTTAGGCAATGGTGGTTTGGGGCGTTTGGCCGCTTGCTTTATGGACTCAATTGCGACATTAGGTTTACCCGGTATGGGATATGGGATTCGTTATGAATACGGTATGTTTCGTCAAAAAATTGAAAATGGTCAGCAAGTTGAACGCCCTGATGCTTGGTTAGAAAAAGGTGCACCATGGGAGTTTTTACGCCCATCAAAACGATTCTATGTAGCTTTTGGTGGGAACATTCACTTCGAAGGAAAAAAATGTGTATGGAATCCACAAGAAGAAGTGACCGCACTTGCTTACGATCAAATGATTCCGGGTTATAAAAATGATTCGGCGGCGACGTTGCGTTTGTGGTCTGCCCATGGCGGGGAAAGTTTTAATCTTGAGGAATTTAATCGTGGGGAGCATTTAGCGGCGGTAGAGGCACGGGTCTCCAGCAAAAACTTGTCGCGTGTTCTTTATCCGGATGATTCAACTTGGAACGGGCGTGAACTGCGTTTGCGTCAAGAGTACTTCTTAGTTTCTGCCTCATTACAAGATATTATTCGACGACACAAATACACACACAATAATAGTCTTGAAAGTTTGGCAGATAAAGTGGCTATTCACTTAAACGATACCCATCCGGCATTAGCGATTCCGGAATTAATGCGTGTTCTGATTGATGAGGAAGGATTTGAGTGGCAAAAAGCTTGGGATATGACGCGCCGAATTTTCTCTTATACTTGTCATACCCTAATGTCAGAAGCATTGGAAACTTGGCCTGTGGAGATGATGGCAAAAGTATTACCACGTCATTTACAGATGATTTTCGACATTAACGACCATTTCTTGGAATATGTACGTACTTATATTACAACGGATAATGACTTTATTCGCCGTGTATCACTTATTGAAGAAGGCTATCAACGTAAAGTTCGAATGGGATGGTTATCTGTAGTTGGGTCGCATAAAATTAATGGTGTGGCAGCTATCCATTCCGATTTAATGGTGACATCGACTTTCGCAGATTTTGCCCGTATTTATCCGGAACGTTTTACCAATGTCACGAATGGGATTACGCCACGTCGCTGGTTAGCAGTCGCAAATCCACAGTTAGCGACATTGTTTGACAAATACATTGGCACGGAATGGCGTTGTGATCTAAGTCAAATTAAGAAGTTAGAAACCGTAGTACATGAACAGGCTTTCAAACAGGCAATTGCCGATATTAAATATACCAACAAGGTTAAACTTGCCGATTATGTTAAACAAGAACTTGGCATTGAACTGAACCCGAATGCATTATTTGATGTGCAAGTAAAACGAATTCACGAATATAAGCGTCAAATGTTGAATGTGCTACATATTATTGCCCGTTACAATGCAATGATTGCGAATCCTGAGAAAGATTGGCAACCTCGTGTGTTTATTCTGGCTGGGAAAGCCGCATCAGCTTATTATGCGGCGAAACAGACCATTCGTTTGATAAATGATGTGGCGAGAGTTATCAATAATGATGAACGTTTACAAGGCAGATTAAAAGTGGTGTTTATCCCTAATTATAGTGTAAGTCTCGCTCAACTTATCATACCGGCAGCAGATATTTCCGAACAAATTTCTCTTGCCGGGACAGAGGCCTCAGGAACCAGTAATATGAAATTTGCCCTCAATGGCGCATTGACACTTGGAACCTTGGATGGGGCAAATGTAGAAATTTTAGATAATGTTGGGGAAGATCACATCTTCATTTTTGGCAACACCGTAGAACAGGTGGAACAACTCCGTCGTGATGGCTATCGCCCGTTTGATTATTACCAAAATGATGTTGAGTTACGCACTGTCGTGGATCAAATTATCTCAGGCGTGTTTTCTCCTGAAGAGCCGCAACGTTATTTAGCATTGTTGCAAGGTTTACAATACCACGATTATTATCAAGCCTTTGCGGATTTTCGTAGCTATGTGGAAGCTCAAAATACCGTTGATGAGAAATATAAACAGCGTGATCAATGGGTTGAAAGTACTATCCAAAACATCATCAATATGGGATTCTTCTCGTCAGATAGAACAATTCTGGAATATGCGAAAAATATTTGGAAGATTGAGCCGATTAAAATCCATTAATAAAAATCCCCTAATGGGGATTTTCTTTCTTTTCATAACATAAAGTGCGGTTAATTTTAACCGCACTTTTTTGTTTAACGTCTATATCATACTGAAGTTTAAGTTTCATTATGTTGTTTATACATTGCTTCAATTTGACTGCGATAACGCTCCATAATAACTTTTCGTTTTAGTTTCAACGTTGGGGTAATTTCGCCTAACTTGATACTGAATGCCTGAGAGAGCAAGGTAAATTTTTTAACTTGTTCAAAGTGAGCCAGTTCTTTTTGTACAGTATTAATCCGTTGTTCAAACATTTTCAGAATTTCAGAGTTTTTTATCAGGTCTAGACGATCTTGATATTTAATATTTAATTGTTTGGCATATTCTTCCAAGCTATCAAAGCAAGGTACAATTAAAGCGGAGACATATTTTTTTGCATCTGCGACAATAGCGATTTGTTCAATAAACTTATCTTTGCCGATTTTACTTTCAATATATTGTGGGGCGATATATTTACCATTGGAGGTTTTCATTAATTCCTTAATGCGATCCGTAATAAAAAGATTTCCTTTTGAATCGAATTCACCGGCATCACCTGTTTTTAAGAAACCATCTTCAGTAAAGGCTTGTGCGGTTTCTTCCGGTTTTTTGTAATAACCCCTCATTACCATACCGCCACGTACGAGAATTTCGTTATTTTCGCCAATTTTGACTTCTGCTTTGGGCATTAAAGTACCGATGGAGTTTGGGTTAAATTGGTAATCGTGCCAGCATGAAATGGTTGCGGTGGTTTCTGTCATACCATAACCGAGTTTAATATTGATACCCAGACTGTGGAAAAAGAGCCCGATAGCCGGTTCTAATTTTGCTCCGCCACAAGGCATCATTTTTATTCTGCCACCGAGTAATTGGCGAAGTTTGGATAAGACAAGTTTATCAGCTAGACGATATTGTTGTTTTAACCAAAAAGGAATAGGTTTCTTTTGGGTGAATAACTCAAAACGTTTTTGCCCTATGGCAATTGCCCAGTGAAAAAGAAGTTGGCGAAGTTTTGGCGCTTTTTGTACTTTATCTAGCACTGCTGCATAAATTTTTTCATAAAAACGCGGTACTGCACACATTAGTGTTGGGCGAATCTCGTTTAAAACTGACCGCACTTGATTCGTATCTTCCAAATAGCAAAGTGTTGCGCCACGATGAAGGATATAAGCTGCCCATGCACGTTCAAAAATATGAGAAAACGGTAGGAAAGAAAGAGAAATATCTTGAGGGGTAACATCAAGAGCAAGATCATGGGTTTCTAATTGATGGGCAAGATTTGAATAATCTAACATCACGCCTTTTGGTTCGCCCGTTGTACCGGAGGTATAGATGATGGTAAATAAATCATCCATTTTTTTATTATTTAGTCGTTGGGTTAATTCAGCTTGTTGGGCGATTGATCCTAATTCGATAAATTGATCCCATGTGTAAGAGAGCGTATCTGGTTTGAGTAGAATAGTCGGTTTCATTGCGACAATTTTTTGTAATTGGGGGCAATAAGGGGCTATTTCTAAGGCTTGATCATATTGTTCTTGATCTCCAACAAATAAAATTTTTACGTCAGCGTGATTCAGTACAAACTCCGCTTGTTGTGCAGTATTGGTTGCATAAATGGGAACAGTAACCGCACGGATTTGGAGTGTTGCAATATCGGCAATTGTCCAATGAGGCATATTATGGGAGAAAATTGCAATTTTATCTTGAACTTGAATTCCGCATGCAAGTAAGGCTCGAGAGAGTTGGTTTAATTGGTTTTGGAATACAGACCAAGAGATATCTTTCCAGATACCATTTTCTTTATGGCGAAGTGCGGTTGTATTTCCCCGGTTTTTTGCTTGTTGTTGAATACGATGAATGAAATGAAGATCGAGATTCATATTAACCTTAATTTTTGATATTAATTGAGCTAACAAGTGTGCGCTAATATAAAGTTAAATGAAGTTAAAAGCCAGATAAATATTGTATTTTTTTGATTATTTTGAGTGAACTTTTGTGCAATTTGTGAAGATGATCACAATCTTATTGAGAATAAAAAACCGCTCCGAAGAGCGGTTAGGTTTTTCACTGGTTCGAGTTAGCCTTTGTAGTTGTAAACATGTGCGACTAAGTCTAATACTTTATTTGAATAACCAGCTTCGTTATCGTACCAAGATACAAGTTTTACGAAAGTATCGGTCAATGCGATACCCGCATCGGCATCAAATACGGAGGTTAGTGTGCAGCCGTTGAAGTCAGTTGAAACAACTGCATCTTCGGTATAGCCTAAAACATCTTTTAACTCACCATTGAACGTTTTACCTTCAGCTGCTTCTTTGATTGCTTGTTTGATTTGCTCATAAGTAGCTGGTTTTTCAAGGTTTACAGTTAAGTCAACAACAGAAACGTTTGGTGTTGGAACGCGGAAAGCCATACCGGTTAATTTGCCGTTTAATGCCGGTAATACTTTACCTACTGCTTTTGCCGCACCGGTTGATGATGGAATGATGTTTTGTGCCGCACCACGACCACCACGCCAGTCTTTAGCTGATGGACCGTCAACGGTTTTTTGAGTTGCAGTAGTCGCGTGAACAGTTGTCATTAAACCATCTTTAATACCGAAGGTTTCGTGAATAACACGTGCTAAAGGTGCTAAACAGTTTGTTGTACAAGATGCGTTAGAAACGATATCTTGACCTGCGTATGTATTAAAGTTTACGCCGCGTACGAACATTGGGGTAGAATCTTTAGATGGACCGGTTAAAACGACTTTTTTCGCACCGGCAGTGATGTGTTTACGTGCTGTTTCATCTGTTAAGAATAGACCAGTTGCTTCAACAGCGATATCAACACCAATGGCTCCCCAGTTCAAGTTTGCCGGATCACGTTCTGAAGTGACACGAATGGTTTTACCGTTAACCACTAAGTTACCATCTTTAACTTCAACCGTGCCATCGAAACGACCGTGAGTTGAATCATATTTCAACATATAAGCCATGTATTCAACATCAATTAAGTCATTGATACCAACAACTTCGATGTCATCACGGTGTTGTGCCGCACGGAATACAATACGACCGATACGGCCGAAACCATTAATACCAATTTTAATAGCCATAAGATTTTCACCTTTTTAGTTAAGTTAAACAAACAGTTATGTTTTAGAAACAATAATTGATTCCCAAAAACATCGGGCGGATTATAACACGAGCATTGAGATAAAACTAGAAATGGCGGTTTGTTTTTGTGATCTAGGTCAAAGTTACTTTTTTCATCTAGAAAAATTCTGGAAAAAGTGACCGCACTTTAATGCTTTTTTCAAAAAAATCGGCATAATAGATTGAAATATCTAAGAAAGGTGGATGCTATGTCTCAAGGTAATCTGTATATTCTTTCTGCGCCGAGTGGTGCAGGTAAATCCTCCCTCATTTCCGCTTTATTGGAACGGGATTCTTCTACGCCTAAGATGGTTTCTATATCTCACACGACTCGTGCTCCCCGTCCTGGAGAAATTCATGGCGTGCATTACTATTTCGTTTCTAAAGACGAATTTGAATCACTTATTGAACAAGACCTTTTTTTGGAATATGCCACCGTGTTTGGGGGTAACTATTACGGTACTTCATTGCCGGCAATTGAAGAAAATCTTGCGAAAGGTATTGATGTTTTTTTAGATATTGATTGGCAAGGTGCACAACAAATTCGTCAAAAAGTGGAAAATGTGAAAAGTATTTTTATTCTTCCTCCTTCTCTACCTGAATTGGAGAGACGCTTGGTCGGGCGGGGGCAAGATAGTGAATCGGTGATTTCTGAACGGATGGAAAAAGCAAAGAATGAAATTTCGCATTATGACGAATATGATTATGTCATCGTTAATGACAATTTTGAGCAAGCTTTAGCTGATTTGCAGAGCATTTTACATGCCGAGCGCTTGACGAAATCTTATCAACGCATAGAAAATGCGGGCTTAATTCATCAACTACTAGATAAATAATATGAGATTTAGTATGATGTTTCCCCTTTATATCCCTTATTTTTAGATGAATCGGAGTAGAATATGGCGCGAGTTACAGTGCAAGATGCAGTAGAAAAAATTGGCAACCGTTTTGATTTAATTTTAACCGCCGCACGTCGTGCAAGACAATTACAGTTACATCAGCGTGATCCATTAGTTCCTGAAGATAATGACAAACCAACGGTTATTGCGTTGCGTGAAATTGAAAAGGGGCTCATTTCTAACGATATTATGGATGCGCAGGAACATCAAGATATTACAGCAATCCAGCATGCTGAAGATGCTGCTGTAGCATTAATTACGGAATAATTATCTTAAAAGTGCGGTTATTTTTAACCGCATTTGTCCAAATCTATTCATTCAATATGAACAAGTTAGGTGTCCTTTGGAACTGTTTGCAGATTTAAATCGAATCATTCAAGGGTATTTACCCGCAGATAAAATTGAATTAGTCAAACGTGCATTTATGATCGCAAGAGATGGGCACGAAGGGCAGTTCCGATCAAGTGGCGAACCTTATATTACCCACCCTGTGGCTGTCGCCTCCATTATTGCTCAAATGCATCTTGATCACGAAGCCGTTATGGCCGCATTGTTACATGATGTTATTGAAGATACGCCTTACACAGAGACACAACTCCGTGCCGAATTTGGTACTAGTGTTGCCGAGATAGTCGATGGCGTTTCTAAACTTGATAAGCTCAAATTCCGTACTCGTCAAGAAGCGCAAGTCGAAAATTTTCGTAAAATGATTTTGGCGATGACCCGTGATATTCGAGTGGTGTTAATTAAACTTGCTGATCGAACGCATAATATGCGAACACTGGGAGCTCTTCGTCCTGATAAACGTCGTCGTATTGCGAAAGAAACATTGGAGATTTATTGTCCGCTCGCCCATCGTTTGGGGATTGAGCATATTAAAAATGAACTCGAAGATTTATCTTTTAAGGCGATGTACCCATACCGTTACGAAGTATTGAAAAAATTGGTGGAAGTGGCACGTAATAATCGCCAAGATCTTATTGAACGGATTTCCAATGAAATCAAAGTGCGGTTGGAAAATGCAGGGATTTTTGCACGTGTGTGGGGACGGGAAAGACATCTCTATAAAATCTACCAAAAAATGCGGGCAAAAGATCAAGAATTCCACTCCATTATGGATATTTATGCCTTTCGTATTATTGTCAAAACAATAGATGATTGTTACCGCGCATTGGGGCAAATACACAATCTCTATAAACCTCGCCCTGGACGTGTGAAAGATTATATTGCTGTACCAAAAGCGAATGGCTATCAATCGTTACAGACCTCAATGATTGGGCCTCACGGGGTGCCGGTAGAAGTTCATATCCATACGGAAGATATGGAACAAGTGGCAGAAATGGGGGTAACGGCATATTGGGGGGATAAAGAAAACGGTAAAAATGACAGCACCACCGCCCAGATTCGAGCGCAACGTTGGTTACAAAATTTAGTCGAAATTCAACAGAGTGTGGGCAATTCTTTTGAGTTTATTGAGAATGTCAAATCAGAGTTTTTCCCGAAAGAAATTTTTGTATTTACGCCTAAAGGTCGGATTGTTGAACTACCTAAAGGCGCAACTGCTGTCGATTTTGCTTACGCAGTGCATTCGGATGTGGGGAATACTTGTGTCGGGGTAACAGTTGAACATAAACCTTATTCGTTATCAAAAGCATTGGAGTCAGGTCAAACGGTAAAAATTATTACTGATCCTAATGCTCATCCGGAAGCGGGATGGTTGAATTTTGTGGTGACAGCGCGTGCAAAAACCCGTATTCGCCATTATTTGAAACAACGTTGTGCCGATGATGCGATAAAACTGGGTAAAACAGAACTAAATTCAGCTTTACAGCCGCATATCTTGGACAATCTCTCGCCACAGCAAATTCAATTTACGCTAGAGAAGCTAAAACTTTCTTCTTTTGATGAATTATTACGTGAAATTGGCTTAGGAAACCTATTAGCCTCAGTGGTTGCACATCAATTAATCAATGAACAAATTGAGACTGATGTGGAGGGGCACACGAAAAATCACAGCAATACATTAATGATTTCTCCGTCTCTGATGGCAAACACACAATTTGCACAATGTTGCCATCCTATCCCTGGTGATCCAATTGTTGGACATAGTGCGGTTCACAGTGGTGTCGTAATACATCATTACCAATGCAGTAATCTTAAAAATACCCATCACTTAGTACAAGCTAAGTGGGAAAATGTACCAAGTGCGGTCAATTTTGAGGCAGAATTACGAGTGGAGATTTTAAATGAACAGAGTGCACTTCCGAGTTTGATGACAGCGATCACTACAAGTGAAGGAGGGATTCAAAATATTTGGACGGAAGAACTAGAAAATTCACTGTTGCTTGTGATTTTGCAAGTCAGTGTGAAAGATTTAAAACATCTTGGAAATGTTTTACACCGTATTAAGGGGATTACCGGTGTCGTGAGTGTAAAACGAAATATTAATGCCTAATAATGAACTATGAGCCTTTCATTGCTTGATGCCATTCCTCTCACAACACTTTCCGGCGTAGGGGCGGCAGTCTCAGCCAAACTTAGTAAAATAGGCATTAATCATTTGCAAGATTTACTTTTTCATTTGCCCATTCGTTATGAGGATCGCACACGAATTACGCCCATCGCGCATCTTCGCCCCGAACAGTATTTTACCATTGAAGGAATCGTACAAACCACGGAAGTGACGTTTGGGCGTCGCCCTATTTTGTTGGTCAGTCTATCAGATGGGACATCGAAAATTATGTTGCGTTTTTTCAATTTTAATGCCGGAATGCGTAACAGTTTTCAATTAGGCGTGCGTGTCAAAGCCTTTGGGGAAGTAAAACGTGGTCGCCATATGCCGGAAATTCATCATCCGGAATACCAGATTATTCGGGATAATTCACCTCTTGTTTTAGAAGAAACGCTCACCCCTATTTATTCTACCACTGAGGGATTAAAGCAAAATTCATTACGAAAGTTGACGGATCAGGCTTTGGCTTTACTGGATAAAATACAGATTGCGGAAATTTTGCCTCCGGAATTTAATCCTCATCAATTTAGCTTGAAAGAAGCACTTCATTTATTGCATCGCCCACCGCCTGAGATTTCTCTAGAAATGCTTGAGCAGGGTAAACATCCCGCACAACAGCGTTTAATTTTTGAAGAATTGCTTGCTCATAATCTGGCAATGCAAAAAGTGCGGTTAGGTACACAACAGTTTTTGGCATTACCGTTGCGTGAGCAAACAGATTTAAAACAGCGCTTTCTCGCGAGTTTGCCTTTTCAACCAACCAATGCCCAAAAACGTGTGGTAGAAGAGATAAAGTTGGATTTGGGAAAAAACTACCCAATGATGCGTTTAGTTCAAGGTGATGTGGGATCGGGAAAAACTTTAGTGGCTGCACTTGCTGCATTAATAGCAATGGATAATGGCAAGCAAGTGGCGTTAATGGCACCCACAGAAATTTTAGCCGAACAACACGCTAATAATTTCCGTCAATGGTTTGAACCTTTTGGTATTGATGTTGCTTGGTTGGCTGGAAAAGTAAAAGGTAAAGCGCGCCAGACTGTTCTAGAAAAAATTCAAAATGGTTCAGCTCAAATGGTGGTTGGTACGCATGCACTTTTTCAAGAGGACGTAGAATTTGCCGATCTTGCTTTTATTATCATTGATGAGCAGCATCGTTTCGGTGTGCATCAGCGTTTAATGTTACGAGAAAAAGGGGAAAAAGCCGGGGTTTATCCCCACCAGTTAATTATGACGGCGACACCTATCCCAAGAACCTTGGCAATGACAGTATATGCTGATTTAGATACCTCAATCATTGATGAATTACCCCCTGGACGTACGCCTATTACGACAGTGGTTATTTCGGAAGAACGACGGGATGAAATTGTTGAGCGAGTAAAAAAAGCTTGTCTTAATGAAAAACGTCAAGCGTATTGGGTATGTACTTTAATTGATGAATCGGAAGTATTGGAAGCACAAGCAGCGGAAGCGATTTGGGAAGAGTTAACCAAGGCATTACCCATGTTAAACATTGGTTTAGTACATGGGAGAATGAAACCGCAAGAAAAACAAGATGTCATGACGCAGTTTAAAAATGCTGAGCTGGATTTATTAGTCGCGACGACGGTGATTGAAGTTGGTGTTGATGTACCCAATGCAAGTTTAATGATTATTGAAAATGCCGAACGATTGGGTTTATCACAACTTCATCAATTGCGTGGGCGTGTTGGGCGAGGGAGTACGGCCTCTTTTTGTGTTTTGATGTATAAACCGCCATTGGGAAAAATCTCACAAAAACGCTTGCAGGTACTGCGTGATAGTCAAGACGGTTTTATGATTTCTGAGAAAGACTTAGAGATTAGAGGGCCGGGAGAGGTATTGGGAACAAAGCAAACGGGTATTGCGACCTTTAAAGTGGCGAACTTAATGCGGGATCGTAAAATGATTCCAATGGTACAAACTTATGCTAAGCAACTAATTCAAAAATACCCGGATATCGCAGATTGTCTGATTAAACGTTGGTTGAATAATCGTGAGATTTATAGCAATGCCTGATTCTATTTTTGCTGATTTAAACTGGCAAGAGGAGGATTCCTCACAGATCAAGAGTCTCCCTCTTTCAACTCAATCTTGGTTGTTTGACAAACAATCACTGAGCCTTAAATTAAAACAAATCTGTGAGCAATTTGAAGTCAAAGTGCGGTCAGAAAAATGGATAGAAAATCTATTTGAAAGTGAGGCAACGCTCTTGCCTGCTGATGACTATTTATGTCGAGAAGTAGTACTATTTTGTGATGGTCATCCATGGGTCGAAGCTCGAACCCTTATTTCTAAAGGCTTGCTATCTTATCACCGAAATTTATCAAACTTAGGCAATAAACCTATTGGTGAATGGTTATTTCAACAAGTGACAAATAGAGAGTTAATTCAATGGTCACAAGATCCGCAGAGCGGATTATATGCTAGACGTTCCTTATTTTTAATCGAAAAAATGCCGTTGTTAATCAGCGAGCTTTTCCTTGAGAACAGACTTATAACTGAATACAATGACACAAATTTTTTGTCAAATTGATTATGGATATTCAAGTACAACCTACAATTCTTTTTTTTGATTCTGGTGTTGGTGGCTTTAGCGTTTATCGTGAAGTCAAGAAACTTTTACCTGACTATCAGTACTTATATTGCTTTGATAATGAATATTTTCCTTACTCCGAGAAATCTGAAGAAGAAATTATCGAACGCACGCTCAAAATCTGTCAGCATCTTGATCAGATATATCCTTTAGATCTTATTGTTATCGCCTGTAATACCGCAAGTACTGCTGCATTGCCTTCACTACGTAAATATTTTTCTATCCCAATCGTTGGCACAGTGCCGGCAATAAAACCGGCAGCAGAGAAAACGATAACAAAACATATTGGATTGTTAGCAACAAAGGGAACGGTAAAACGAAAATATTTATCTGATTTAGTTGATAAATATGCAGCAGATTGCTGCGTAGAAAAAATTGGTAGTACGAAATTGGTAGAACTAACAGAGCGTAAATTACACGGCTATCCTATTGATTTAGATGAAATTAAGTCCGAATTAGTTGCTTGGGAAAAAATGGAAGATTTAGATTGCGTTGTTTTAGGATGTACACATTTTCCTCTAATCAAATCAGAACTCCAGCAATGTTTACCACAAGTCACGCATTTTATTGATTCAGGGGTTGCCATCGCAAAACGTGTGGAGTTTTTGCTTCGTGATGTAAAAGTGCGGTCAAAAAATCAAATCATTAATCAGGTATTTTGTATAAAACCTCTCTTAGAGGGCGATGGATTACGAAAGTTAATTTATTCTTTAGGATTTGAAACTCTGAACTTATTGAATATTTAGTCGTTAAACGATGATATTTGGGAATAAATTTGATAAAAAATAATCAATCAAAATGTTTTTACAAAAATTTTAAAAAAAAGAGTTGCAAAGAATTAAAAAATTCCTATAATGCACCTCACACAACGACGCGCTGTTGTGAAAGATATGAATTTTGCAGTGCGTCGTTATTTTTTGTTCTTTAACAACGAATCAGACAATCTGTGTGGGCACTTGTTGATTGACTTATTAAAATATTTTAATTTTGAAGTCTTAATAGGTGCTGAAACTAGAAATTCATATTACTTTAAGTGATGTATTATTAT
>NZ_SPPO01000012.1:0-59544 GCF_004570945.1 Pasteurella sp. WM03 | reverse complement strand
GCGTCGTTGTGTGGGGCGTATTATAGGAAAAAATTAGACCTATGCAAGCACTTTTTACAAAAAAATTTAAAAAAATGATCTTTTGATTAAAACAGCAACGGTTTGAATGAAATTTAGCTGGATTTTGCTATTTAATTAATCTTTTCAAAACTCTCGGCAAATCCACAATAGAATCCAAAACATAATCTGCCAATATAACCCCTTCTTCTGTCACAGATTTTCCTGATCGAACCAGTACATTAGTTTTCACCTTTGCTCCTATTCCGGCCTTTAGATCATCCACTTTATCACCAATCATTACGGATCGAGTAGGATCAATCTTCAAGTTTTCTATTGCCTGTAATAACATTCCTGATTTCGGCTTGCGACAATTACAATTCGCTTTGTATTCACCTTTACCATCGGGATGGTGAGGACAATAATAAATACCATCTAAATCCACACCTTGTTCTGCTAATGACCAATCCATCCATTCTGTTAATTGCAAAAATTGATCTTCAGAAAAATAATCTCGTGCAATACCAGATTGGTTTGTCACCAGCACCAATAGATAACCCATTGATTTTAACTCACGTAGAGCATCAACCGCGCCATCAATAAATTTGAAATGATCAATATCATGAACATAACCATAATCAATATTTAATGTACCATCTCGATCTAAAAAAATTGCTTTATTCATTTTAACTTTCACCACTCTCTTCTATTGCACAAAATTATCCCTTTTATACTATGAATTAGCAAACTATAAGTTATAACCAATCCATCTAAAAAAGATCCCGCCACATATTGACATAGCAATCTAGACATCTAGAATACCGAAATGAATTTGAAAATAGAACAAGGGCTTATATGATTAAGCTAAATAATATTACGAAGATTTTTGAGTTAGCTGGGAAAAAACTTACTGCACTTGATAATGTTTCGTTGAAGGTCGAAAAAGGACAAATTTGTGGTGTAATTGGTGCATCCGGTGCAGGAAAAAGCACATTAATTCGGTGCGTCAACCTATTGGAAAAACCGACTAATGGCTCCGTTGTGGTGGACGGCGTAGAACTCACACAACTTTCCAACCGCGAACTGGTTCACGCACGCCGTCAAGTCGGAATGATTTTTCAACACTTCAATCTTCTCAGCTCACGTACTGTATTTGAAAATATTGCGTTGCCATTGGAATTAGAAGGAATACCAAAACCAAAAATTCAAGAAAAAATCACCGCACTTTTAGAGTTAGTGGGTTTAAAGGAAAAACGCAATGCCTATCCAAGTAATCTGTCAGGTGGGCAAAAACAGCGTGTTGCTATTGCTCGTGCATTAGCAAGCGATCCAAAAGTATTACTATGTGACGAAGCTACAAGTGCATTAGATCCTGCTACGACCCAATCTATTTTAAAATTATTAAAAGAAATCAACCGCACTTTAGGTATCACAATTTTATTGATTACCCACGAAATGGAAGTGGTAAAACAAATTTGTGATCAAGTTGCAGTAATTGATAAAGGTCGTCTTGTAGAACAAGGCACAGTGAGTGAAATCTTCTCAAATCCTAAAACCAAATTAGCTCAAGACTTTATTCGATCCACATTCCACATCACTTTACCTGATGAATATTTGGCGAACCTTACTGATACACCGAAGCATAGCAAGTCATATCCTATTATTAAATTTGAATTTACCGGTCGTTCAGTGGATGCGCCATTACTTTCACAAGCATCTAAAAAATTTGGTGTAGAACTCAGTATTTTGACATCACAAATTGATTATGCAGGTGGTGTGAAATTTGGTTATACCATCGCAGAAGTAGAAGGTGATGAAGATGCCATTACCCAAACTAAGGTCTATCTAATGGAAAACAATGTACGTGTGGAGGTGCTCGGCTATGTTCAATGATTTCTGGGCAACATTTACCCAACAGCTCACAGCACAAATGTGGGGAGTTGTTGGTTCTGCTACTTACGAAACAATCTATATTAGTTTTGCCTCTACGTTACTCGCCGTTGTAGTAGGCATACCCTTCGGTGTATGGACGTTCTTAACAGGAAAAAATGAAATTCTACAAAATACACGCACACACTTTGTATTAAATGCGATAATTAACATCGGACGCTCTATTCCTTTTATTATTTTGCTTTTAATTTTATTGCCTGTAACACGTTTTATTGTGGGGACAGTACTCGGAACTACTGCCGCAATTATTCCCCTAAGTATTTGTGCCATGCCTTTCGTGGCTCGTTTAACGGCAAATGCTTTGATGGAAATACCCAATGGTTTAACAGAAGCAGCTCAAGCTATGGGAGCAACCAAATGGCAAATTGTGCGTAAATTTTATTTGCCTGAAGCCTTGCCTGCACTCATTAACGGTATCACATTAACACTAGTAACTTTAGTGGGCTACTCCGCAATGGCAGGAACCCAAGGAGGGGGAGGTCTCGGTAGCCTAGCTATCAACTATGGCGTGTATCGTAATATGCCTTATATTACTTGGGTTGCGACAATTATCATTGTGCTTTTCGTTATGATTAGCCAAAAGATCGGTGATACACTGGCGAAAAAAGTCGATCATCGTTAATTTAAACACAACACTTCACAGGAAGGAAATTTTATGAAATTAAAAAACTTATTTGCTATCACAGCTATCGCTTCTGCTCTTATTTTAACAGGTTGCAAAGATGATAAAAAAGCACAAGTCTCTCAAGATACCCCACTTAAACTTAAAGTGGGAGTGATGTCTGGTCCTGAGCATCAAGTTGCAGAAATTGCCGCAAAAGTGGCAAAAGAAAAATATGGTTTAGAAGTACAATTCGTAGAATTTAACGACTATGCGTTACCAAATACCGCCGTTTCGACTGGTGATTTAGACGCTAATGCAATGCAGCATAAACCTTATCTAGATCAAGATGCACAAGCAAAAAATCTCAATAATTTAGTAATCGTTGGTAATTCCTTTGTTTATCCATTGGCGGGTTACTCTAAAAAGATCAAAGATGTAGGTGAATTACAAGAAGGCGCTAAAGTTGTCGTACCAAATGATCCAAGTAATCGTGGTCGGGCCTTAATTCTTCTTGAAAAACAAGGCTTAATAAAACTTAAAGATGCCAATAATTTATTTTCAACTGTGTTAGATATTGTTGACAATCCCAAAAATTTAAACATAACCGAGGTTGATACCTCTATCGCTGCACGTGCGCTAGATGATGTTGATTTAGCTGTAGTAAACAATACTTATGCAGGACAAGTTGGTTTAAACGCACAAGATAATGGCGTATTTGTGGAAGATAAAGATTCCCCATATGTGAATATCATTGTAGCTAGAACTGATAACAAGGACAGCAAGGCTGTGCAAGATTTTGTGAAATCCTATCAAACCGAAGAAGTATATCAAGAAGCGAAAAAACACTTCAAAGATGGGGTTGTAAAAGGTTGGTAATTTTCACCTAACTGTAAAAATTAACTAAATCACCATTCCTATAAAAAGTGCGGTCAAAAAAATTCCTTCCCGCACTTTTCTCTAGAAACGTTTATTATCGCCCATTATGCTCAAAATATAATACTGTTGCAGCAACACGAGAATGGACATTTAATTTTCTCAACAAATTTCTAATATGTACCTTTACCGTTTCTTCCGAAATAAATAGCTGACCTGCAATTTGTTTATTCGACAAGCCCTTTGCTATAAGACTCAAAATTCCCTTCTCACGCTCAGTTAAAGAATCCATAGGATCTTGACGATATTCACGTTCAACCAATAAATCCTTAATCGAATGACTTAAAATGACTTCACCTTGTGCAATTCGTTTAATTTGTTCAAGCAAAGTATCCGGCTCAGTATCTTTGAGTAAATAACCATCTGCACCAGCATCAATTAATGTGAAAATATCATTTTTAGCATCGGAAACCGTCAAAATTATAATACGCGCATCAATCCCCTCCGCACGCAAACCTTTAAGTGTATCCAATCCAGAAAGCCCTTTCATATTCAGATCAAGAACAATTAAGTCCGGTGAAGTCTGTAACGCAATCGAAATACCTTCGGAACCATTACCTGCATCGGCAACCACTTCAAAATTATCCTCTAATTCAAGTAGCTGTTTCATTCCACGACGCATTAACGGATGATCGTCAATGAGCAAAACCCTCAATTTTTCTTGCATATTTCCCCCCTTTAAATCTTTAAATCTCTAAATCACCCTAAACATTCACTATAAAAACTTCCCCATTCTAATCCAGATTTAATCACAATTCCAAGAAGTGTAGGAAACCTAATCAATTTTATCACTACTGTCATTAATTTAAACTTCGCCGATATTTAAAAGGAAGAATTTGGATTTGTCCTTGATGGCTATGTTGGATTTGATAAAACTGTGGATAATTAAAATTACCTGATTCAATATGATACGGATTCTCCCCACCCGCTCCTGATACTTGATAAAGTTGATTAATTTGTCTTACTTTTTCATCTTTTATACCGTCACAGTGTCGGTAAATTTCCAAGTGATTCAATTCATTCAGTAAATAAACATTGAATGTACCATCTTTGTTATCTTCAAAGAAAAATTGTAAGAACCCTTCACTTGCAAAAAGATCAATTTCTGCGGGGTGTTGGCGATCCTCATTGTGAGTCTCCGTTTTTTCATCCACTGGACTTTTCAAAACATCATCGAAATCGACCGCACTTTTCCCATCATTTTCCACTTCTTGTAGGCTAACACCGCTTTCCTCAAAGAAAAACTGCCAGTTTTTTCCTGCCACACGCAAGCGGGGGATGCCCGGCATTTGGCTTTCCCCTAAACGAATGCTAATACAACGATTCACCAATCCACTAACAAGATTACGTAATGCTCGGCGATAATGTCGGCTATAACAAAAAACCTGTACAGAACGTGGGTTATTGACACCACGATAGATTTTATTTGACAGTACTTTTAAGGCAATCAAAATAGCGTTTGGCCCTTCAAAATGCAGAGTACGGATTTCATTCCAAATATTGCGATAAGTAAAATCAATACTGCCTACAAGGTTTTGTTCCAAGGGACCAAAACTAAATAAATCACTCGCTGAAAGATGATCTTTAAATTCAGCAATGGAGGAAGTCGGATCTACGGTCAAATTCACTGCAATCACAATGTTACGAATTTCACAAGAAGCGGTTAAAGCGTCACTGCTGGTGCCGGTGACCATTCTTGAAAAAGAAAGACGTAAATCTGTGACAAAATTTCTTAAAGTTTCAATACTAATAGAAGGGCTAAATAAATGAAGCTCTGTTTCTGCAGTAATTAATCGGTTAAAGTAAGCCCACGCTACCAATGTATTGAGATTTTCAGCATATTCAATAACACGGTCTTCAGAGAACATCATTTCACTTGGGAGTTTATTAATAAAATACCAACCATCTTTGAAATGTTTATTGCCACGGACTTCCAAAAAAGAGAGATGAGGCTCTGATAAATTGCGGGAAATCTGGGTATTAAGCAAGATGATTTTGCCCGGCAATTCTTCAAATGCCGTATAAAGTTTTCGAGTAAGAATATTGATGTCCTGTGGCACCATATTTGAGCTAATTTTATGCTTACGGGCAAAATTCACTAAGTTATGGTAACTCATCATCAAAAACTTCACTAAATTTTCATGAGCCTCTTTAACTCGCTTAATTTTCCAATATGGGCGGCGATTCAATTTTTGTATTAAATCAGCGTTCCAACCCCATTCTTGTGCCAAAATTCGTATGTAATTTATACGCCAGTTACTCACTTTATGCCGAGTCAAATCTTCCGTAACCTTGATATAAAAGCAACGTCGAACAAAATCAAGACGTTTAAATTCGGAAAGTGCGGTCAAATATTCCGTTACTTTAATCAGTATTGCGATATAGGGATCAAAATGGTGTACCGGTGTGGTGTTGCCAGAAAAGAGATCTTCCTTAAACTGACGAGCGATAAGGCGAGTGTTCGGATATTCTTTGGAATACGCCTCTAATAGTAAAATCTTTAACACGGACTTATATGGCGAATCAATCCCTTTGTAAAGCTGCCACAGGCTTGCACCAAAATATTCTTTTGCAGAGAATTGCCCTAATCCGCCAAAATCCACCCAATCTTGCGGATCAAGTGTCCCTTCCTCAATACGTTTTTTGACCTCTTTTTCATAATCAACCTCATCATCTACCCATAAATGCAGCCATAGTAAAGGCTTACCCGCCAAACGAACAGCAGAACGATAAAATTCATCAAGTAACAGCATATACTGTGCCGATCCGCTGTTCTCATTTGACAGTAAATCAGCATTGTAATCTCTACGAAAACGCTGCTGATCCATCAAATAGAAATTAATTTCCACATCAAACTGCATTGCCCATTCTTTAATTTTCTGAGCTTTTTGAGATAGTAAATCCCTTTCATCTTCCGTTAAACCTTCACGATGGCAAATCCAAGTATCCAAATCAGAATAACTCGTTTGGCTAATAGCCCCAAAACTCCCCATTACGTACAAACCTAAAATAGGAGAATTTGTGCGGTAAATTTGTTGCTTAATTTGCTCATAAAAGGATGGATATTCTGCTAAAAGGAATTGCTGCTGATACGCTGATAAACTAAAACCTGCAATCCCACAAGAAGATTGAACAACATAGCCAGGTAAACACGGATGGTTTAATTGAAGTAATAAAGGAAGCAAAGATAATACATGCTGTAGCCCGTCACCGGAACCTAATAAGGCACGTTCCAAACGGCGTTTATCAAGTATTTCCACATATTTTCTTGCTTGATTGAGATCGTATTTCAATACGGCATCCTACCGGATAGAAAAAGTTGGCAATACTGTACCACTTCAAGCAAATGAAAGCAAAGAATCACTACCCAACTTGAACAACATTTGCTATATTCGGGACGCTATCTTTCATTATAAAATTTACAATTATGAAACATTCATCTATGCCAACAAAATTTAGCGGATTTGCTTGGGGTCTTGCTATTTTTTGTATGCCTGTTTTACTTTGGCCCCTTGCCTTATTAATTTCTACCGGATTTTCTAAAAACCCAATATTGACAGAGGAGCAAAGCCATCTATTTTCTACCTTTTTTTGGCTCTATCCGTTTATTCTCGCCATTGTTGCACGTATCGTTTATAAATTACACGCCAAACACCCAAATCTCGCAGTAAGATTATTAGTGCTTAGTACTATCAGCTTCTACGTCATTTTGGTTTATATTTGTCTCACAAGTGCGGTTAGTTTTTTCTAGATTGTTCAATCTTATTACTTTCGATATTCTTTCCCCTAATCATCAAACAAAATGAAAAATATAGTAGAAACAAAAATGCCGTTGATATCAACGGCATTCTAACAATCATTATTTTAGACCAACAGATTTTAGCAACTCATCCGCAGCTAAAATGCCCAATTTATTACCGGCAAGCGGGCTATCTCCAGTGAGTAAATTACGGTCTTTGTGAACTTGACCACTAATACCCTGATTAATCACTTTCATGCCCAATTGTTCCAAACGAGCGGCTAACAACCAAGGTAATTTACCCGGCATATAACCAATATCAATATTTGCACCTTCATCTAACGCATCAGGGAAAACACAAAGCTCATAACCTTTAAATGGGAAATCATTCTCAGCCTTATCTATTGAGGCAGCCACTAATGCTGCCGGACCATGACAAAGCGTAATGATAAATTTGTTATTTGCCATTGCCCAATCTAAAACACGTTTTACTTCACGACTTTCCGGAATCTTATTGAATGCGCCATGACCGCCAGGAATTAACACCGCAGCGTACGGAGAATTTTCTGCCGTAACGTCATCAATGATATCAGCTAACTTTGCAGGTTTATCCAATTTTGGCAGGTATTCATTATAGATTTCTGCCACCGCTTTATCTTCTGCCGGCATTGCCCACATTTCAAATTTAGCATGGTTACCTGAAAGTGTTGCGACATCAATTTCAAACCCGGCTTTATGAATATGAAGCATAGGTAATAAAGTCTCTACCGGATGATTACCTGTTGAAAACCATTTACCATTTTGCATTTTGCATTTTGCATTTGCAAATAACGTTCATCTGTAGCGATCATCAATACCTTTTTATTCCCAGTGTAAGTTGTTCCAAATTTCACACCGTCGAAATCAGTTACCGGGCTTGTATATTGCGATAACGAGTACTCTGATGGAAAATAGGCATCGTGTTCTGCAAAATCACGCACAGGCTTTTTACTTAATTCAGTCATTATTAAAGCTCCTAGTTTATATAAGTAAATTCTGGCGCAAATTATAATGAAAAGCATACAAATCTACTTGCCTAAAATGATATTTGTATTGCCTTTTTTGACAGATTTTTATAGATAAAAATAATTCTTAGCGGAAATTCTGCTAGAATTTTATTCGTTTCTATGTTTTATTAATTACAAAAAATGACAATAAGAAAAAATACAGAAAATCTCACCGCACTTTATCATGAGCTTATCTATAAAATTTTACCCTATATTCCTAAAGAAGGGCGAGTTTATAGTCAAATTGAAGGGTTAAGTTTCTACCGTCATGATCATCCCCATTACTCTCTACCCTGTATACAACCTCTTGGTATTGTGGTTGCCTTACAAGGACGAAAGGAAATTTCACTTGGTCATCAACATATTGGTTACGAGACAGGGCAAATTCTATTTATTGGGGCAAATCTTTCGGGCTTTTCCTATATGCCCAAATGCTCATCAGATAAACCTTTTGTAGGGTTAGCACTAGAATTTGATTTTGAACAACTTGCTCATCTCGCTTGTGAATTAGACTTGAATAATAAAGAAATAAAAAAAGAAGCACCAAATCGTATTTTCAGTTTATTTAGTGCAAATAAGAAACTGCTTGAAAGTCTTTCAAGGCTTATAGATACCTTACAAGAAGTAACATTAATTAAACCACTTTCCACTCTTATAAAACACAAAATTGCCTTAAGAATCTTCCACTCACATCCTGAATTAGTCACCTTACTAAAAGATGGCAGTACTACACGCAAAATACTTGAAATTATGGCTTGGATAAAACAAAATCCACAGGAAAAAAATACACTCACTAGCCTTGCTGAACGAGCATTGATGAGCGAATCCTCATTTCGTCAACACTTTCGCGCTATTGCCGGGATTAGTCCAATACAATTTCAAAAGCAAATTAGGTTACAGCAAGCACGAATATTTATTCTACAAGAAAAACGCCCCATTGCTGAAAGTGCTAACTTAGTCGGCTATGAAAGTATCTCACAATTTTCACGGGAGTATAAAAGATTTTTTGGAATCACCGCAAAGAAAGATAAATTGGCATGGCTAACTCAAGAAAAATACGGCTAACATAGGAATAGGGAATGGAAAATAGCACTAAAAATAACACCATTATCTATACCAAATAACTGGTAATATGAGATAAACGTAATATTAGCAGAACCGACAAAAATCTAATTCTAGGTTTATTTATAGAGAGACAGTAGATAAGTCCATATATTGAAATAAATTTATTTTATAACGAACGAGTATTTCTAGATGACGTTAAAACTCCCTTTTTGTACACTTAGTACATAATACGAGATAAATTCTTATAAAAATTGAGATATTTTTCTAATAAAACTTACTTCAATTAATCTTCAATTTTGAGCTCAAAGCAAAAAGTTTATAAATATTCAACTTTTATTAAAGTACAAAAAGCTCGCAGAATTGCGAGCTTTTTATTCTTTTATTTACTATTCCGCAGAGGCTTCTACAACTTCTGGACGGTCAACTAATTCAATGTAAGCCATTGGCGCATTATCGCCTGCACGGAAACCACATTTTAGAATGCGAGTATAACCACCAGCACGCTGAGCGAAACGTGGTCCTAATTCATTGAATAATTTCGCAACAGTTTCAATGTTACGGGTACGAGCGAATGCTAAACGACGGTTTGCAACGCTATCTTCTTTAGCTAATGTAATTAACGGTTCAACTACACGGCGTAATTCTTTAGCTTTAGGCAAAGTAGTCTTGATAATTTCATGACTAATTAAAGCACTTGCTAAGTTACGAAACATCGCTTGGCGATGACTGCTATTACGGTTTAGTTGACGACCACTCTTACGATGTCGCATGATCTTATCCTTCTCAGAAAAATCTTAACCTATGGCCAAACTAGTCTTCAGCAATACTTGCTGGTGGCCAATTTTCAAGGCGCATACCAAGTGACAAGCCACGTGAAGCGAGCACATCTTTAATTTCAGTAAGAGATTTCTTACCAAGATTAGGGGTTTTTAATAACTCAACTTCTGTACGCTGTACTAAGTCACCGATATAGTGAATTGTTTCTGCTTTTAAACAATTAGCAGAACGAACTGTCAACTCTAAATCATCAACAGGACGCAATAAAATCGGATCAAATTCCGGTTTCTCTTCCTTAACTTCAGGTTGACGAACATCACGTAAATCAACGAATGCATCGAGTTGCTCTGCTAAGATTGTTGCAGCGCGACGAATTGCATCTTCAGGATCTAAAGTACCGTTTGTTTCTAACTCAATAACTAACTTATCTAAGTCTGTTCTTTGTTCTACACGGGTCGCCTCTACATTATAAGAAATGCGATCAACCGGGCTGTAACAAGCGTCAACAAGCAAACGACCTATTGGTCGCTCATCTGCCTGAGCTCGGACTGAAGCTGGAACATATCCTCTGCCACGCTGAACACGAATACGCATACTAATAGCAGCACTATCATCAGTCAAATGGCAAATTACATGATCCGGGTTTACAATTTCAACATCACCATCATGAGTGATATCCGCTGCAACAACAGGGCCAATTCCAGATTTATTTAGTGTCAGAATAACATCATCTTTATTCTGTACTTTAACCCCTAGACCTTTGAGGTTCAAAAGCACTTCAAGAATATCTTCTTGAATACCTTCCTTACTACTATATTCGTGTAACACACCATCAATCTCAACTTCAGTCACTGCACAACCTGGCATTGAAGACAGAAGGATACGACGTAATGCATTTCCTAGAGTATGACCAAAACCTCGTTCTAACGGTTCAAGGATCACCTTAGCATGTGTTGTGCTAATTTGCTCAATATCAACTAAGTGTGGTTTTAAAAATTCTGTAACAGAACCCTGCATTTTATCCTCTCTTTGCTTTTAAGCTTAACTATTATTTTGAGTAAAGCTCAACGATCAGATGTTCGTTAATATCTGCTGATAAATCGGAACGTTCAGGAATACGCTTAAATATCCCTTCCATTTTAACAGCATCAACTTCTAACCAAGTTGGTTTTTCTCTTTGTTCTGCTAATTCCAATGATGCTTTAATACGAGCTTGTTTTTTAGATTTTTCACGAACAGCAACAACATCATTGATTGAAACTTGGAAAGATGGAATATTTACAACACGACCATTTACAACAATCGCCTTATGACTCACTAACTGACGAGCCTCTGCACGAGTTGCAGCAAATCCCATACGATAAACAACGTTATCCAATCTACCTTCTAGTAATACTAATAAATTTTCACCAGTATTACCTTTCAAACGGTTTGCCTCTTTATAATAGTTACGGAACTGACGCTCTAAGATACCATAGATACGACGAACTTTTTGTTTTTCACGTAACTGACTACCATAATCAGACAAACGTGGTTTACGAGCACCATGTTGACCAGGTGCTGTATCAATCTTACATTTTGAATCAATCGCACGCACGCCTGATTTAAGAAATAAATCAGTGCCTTCACGACGGCTTAGCTTGAGTTTAGGACCCAAATATCTTGCCATTTTCTTTCTCCAACTATCCTGATTACGCCATTAAACACGACGCTTTTTCGGTGGACGACAACCATTATGAGGAATCGGAGTCACATCAGTAATGTTCGTGATACGAAAACCCGCAGCATTTAATGCACGAATTGTTGATTCACGACCTGGACCCGGACCTTTAACCATAACTTCCAAGTTCTTTAAGCCGAACTCTTTAACGATCTCAGCACAACGTTCCGCAGCAACTTGTGCAGCAAACGGAGTAGATTTACGAGAACCACGGAAACCTGAACCGCCAGCAGTTGCCCATGCTAGAGCGTTACCTTGACGATCAGTAATAGTAACGATTGTATTATTGAAAGATGCGTGAATATGCGCAACGCCATCTACAACTTGTTTTTTTACACGTTTACGTGTACGAACTGGTGTTTTAGCCATTACTTACCCCGACTATTTTTTGATCGGCTTACGAGGACCCTTACGGGTACGCGCATTAGTTTTAGTACGTTGACCACGTACCGGTAAACTACGACGATGACGTAAACCACGGTAACAACCTAAGTCTAAAAGACGTTTGATGTTTAGTGTTACTTCACGACGTAAGTCACCCTCAACGGTAAATTTACCAACTTCGTCACGCAGTTTGTCAATCTGCTCTTCAGACAATTCTCTGATCTTAACATCTTCAGCAATACCCGCAGCAGCACAAATAGCTTTTGAACGAGTTCTACCGATACCGTAAATTGCAGTTAAAGCGATTACAGCGTGTTTATGATCAGGAATGTTAATGCCTGCAATACGGGCCACTATGCACTCCTATTTCTAAAATTAATTGGTACTCTGATCATGAAAAGCCCGTTTTCAGGATACTCAAACAGAATACCAAGGACATAAATGAGTTGAGCAGTATAACTGCTCAACCGGTTCTTTGCAAGAAAATTATCAACTAACCTTGACGTTGTTTATGCTTAGGGTCACTACACAATACGCGCACAACACCTTCACGCTTAACAATTTTACAGTTACGACACATTTTCTTTACGGAAGCACGAACTTTCATTGCTTATCCTTTTATGTTAATTGGACAATTACTGCCCGAAACCTTTAAGGTTTGCTTTTTTTAGTGCTGATTCATACTGAGACGACATTAAGTGACTCTGAACTTGCACAATGAAATCCATAATTACAACAACAACAATTAGTAAAGAGGTCCCACCAAAGTAGAACTTAACATCCCAAGCTGATGTCATAATATAAGGAACTAAACACACAAATGTTACATAAAGCCCACCAATCAAGGTTAAACGGGTCATTACTTTATCTATGTAACGAGATGTTTGCTCACCTGGTCTAATACCTGGGATAAATGCACCAGATTTCTTTAAATTATCTGCTGTATCACGCGGGTTATATTGCATCCCTGTGTAGAAGAAGCTGAAGAAAATGATTGCTATTGCATAAACGAGTAAATAAAGAGGCTGACCAGGATTCAATAACATAGATAAGTTATTTAACCATTCAAATTTATCATTTTGACCAAACCATTGTGTTAATGTGGCTGGAAATAAGATAATACTTGATGCAAAGATTGCTGGCATTACATTTGCCATATTCACTTTTAATGGCAGATGTGTTGAATGCCCTCCTAAGATCTGACGACCTTGTTGACGTTTAGCATATTCAATACGAATCCGACGTTGCCCTCTTTCTACGAACACAACAAAATAAGTCACCGCGAAAACAATTGCCGCAATTAGTAGTAAAACCAATGGATGCAGTTGTCCTTGACGAGCTTGCTCAATTGTCTGCAAAATAGCTGAAGGTAACCCCGCTACGATACCACCAAAAACTAGAATTGAAATGCCATTCCCAATTCCTCTCTCGGTAATTTGCTCACCTAACCACATTAAAAACATAGTTCCAGTGACCAAACTCACAACAGAAGTAAAGTAAAAGCTAAAGCCTACATTAGGAACTAGTCCTGGTAGCATATTTGGCAAACCTGTAGAAATTGCAACAGCTTGAATTGTAGCAAAAACTACCGTCGCATAACGCGTATATTTGGTAATTTTTCTCTGACCAGCTGCCCCTTCTTTCTTTAGTTCAGCTAAAGCAGGAGAAACCGTTGCTAGCAATTGAATCACGATAGAAGCCGAAATATATGGCATAATACCTAACGCAAGAATTGAAGCTCTGCTCAATGCACCACCAGAAAACATGTTAAACATATCAATGATGGTGCCTTTTTGTTGTTCAACTAACTGAGCTAGCACAGCAGAATCAATACCAGGAACCGGAATAAATGAACCAATACGATATACAATAAGTGCAACTAGTACAAAGAGTAATCGGCTTCTTAGCTCACTTTTACCACTATTGGTACTTCTAGTTTGATAACCTGGTTGTCTAGCCATTTGCTAATTATTCCTCAACTGAACCGCCAGCAGCTTCAATCGCTACTTTCGCACCTTTAGTCACACGTAAACCGCGAACTGTAACTGCAGATTTCACTTCTCCAGCCAAAATAACTTTAGCAAACAGAATATCTTTAGTTAATACATTTGCAGCTTTTAATGCATCTAAAGTAACAATATTACCTTCTACTTTGGTTAAATCACTTAAGCGAATCTCTGCAGTTACAGAAGCCTTCATTGAGGTGAAACCAAATTTTGGTAAACGACGATATAAAGGCATTTGACCACCCTCGAAACCTCGGCGAACTCCACCACCAGTACGAGATTTTTGCCCCTTATGACCGCGACCACCAGTCTTACCTAAACCTGAACCAATACCACGACCAAGACGTTTTGCAGTGTGCTTTGAGCCTTCAGCCGGGGATAGAGTATTTAAACGCATTTCTTACTCCTCCACTTTAACCATGTATGAAACTTGGTTAATCATACCACGTACTGCAGGTGTATCAATTAACTCAACAGTATGGTGAATATGGCGAAGACCAAGACCACGCAAGGTAGCTTTGTGCTTCGGCAAACGAGCAATTGAGCTACGAACTTGTGTTACTTTGATAGTTTTAGCCATTATTAATTACCCCAAAATTTCATCAACAGTTTTACCGCGTTTCGCAGCAACCATTTCTGGTGATTTCATATTTGCTAATGCATCAATAGTTGCACGAACAACATTAATTGGGTTAGTAGAGCCATACGCCTTAGAAAGAACGTTACGTACACCCGCAACCTCCAATACCGCACGCATTGCTCCACCCGCGATAATACCAGTACCCTCACTAGCAGGCTGCATAAATACTCTTGAGCCTGTGTGCACACCCTTAACAGGATGTTGCAAAGTACCTTCATTTAAAGTGACATTAATCATATTGCGACGTGCTTTTTCCATCGCTTTTTGGATCGCTGCTGGAACCTCGCGCGCTTTACCATAACCAAAACCTACGCGACCATTACCATCGCCTACTACGGTTAACGCAGTAAAGCTCATAATACGACCACCTTTTACAGTTTTTGATACACGGTTTACTGCGATTAGCTTCTCTTGCAGTTCACCAGCTTGTTTTTCGATGTTTGACATCTCAATTTACCTCATTAGAACTGTAGACCAGCTTCACGAGCAGCGTCCGCTAAAGTTTGGACACGACCATGATATTTAAAACCGGAACGATCAAAGGCAACAGCCTGTACGCCTTTTGCTAAGGCACGCTCTGCAACAGCTTTACCAACTACTGCTGCAGCATCCTTGTTACCGGTGTATTTTACTTGCTCACGAATTGCTTTCTCAACAGTTGAAGCAGCGGCAAGCACTTCAGAACCGTTTGGTGCAATAACTTGTGCATAGATATGACGTGGAGTACGGTGAATAACTAAACGAGTTACACCTTGCTCCTTCATCATATGACGTGCACGAGCTGCACGACGGATACGAGCTGATTTCTTATCCATAGTGTTACCTTAATTATTTCTTCTTAGCCTCTTTGATACGTACTACTTCATCAGAGTAACGTACCCCTTTACCTTTATAAGGCTCAGGACGGCGATAAGCACGAATATCTGCTGCAACTTGACCGATTAACTGCTTATCTGCACCTTTCAATACAATTTCCGTTTGAGAAGGGCATTCAGCAGTAATACCTGCAGGTAAAGTGTGCTCTACTGGGTGAGAATAGCCTAAACTTAGCGCAAGAACATTACCTTTAAGTTGAGCTCTGTAACCAACACCCACTAATACTAATTTTTTAGTGAAGCCTTCAGTAACACCAATAACCATTGCATTAACTAATGCACGAGCTGTACCCGACTGAGCATTGGCCTCAACAAATCCCTCACGAGGAGAAAAAGTTAATTGACCATTATCTTGTTTAACTTCAACTGAATTATGAATTTCGCGAGATAACTCGCCATTTTTACCTTTTACTGTTAATAGCTGACCGTCAAGTTTAACCTCAACACCGGCAGGAATATTAACAGGTGCTTTTGCAACACGAGACATTTTCCTACCTCTCTATTAAGCTACATAACAGATGATCTCACCGCCTAAACCAGCTTGACGAGCTGCACGGTCAGTCATAACACCTTTAGATGTAGAAACGACAGCAACACCTAAACCACCCATAACTTTTGGTAATTCATCTTTACGTTTGTAAATACGAAGACCAGGACGGCTCACACGTTGAATACTTTCTACAACCGGTTTACCTTGGAAATATTTTAAAGTAATTTCCAACTCAGGTTTTGCACCTTCTAAAACTTTAACGCTTTCGATATAACCTTCATCAGCTAATACATTGGCGATCGCCACTTTTAGCTTGGATGAAGGCATACTGATCGCAACTTTATTCGCAGCTTGACCGTTACGAATACGTGTCAACATATCTGCGATTGGATCTTGCATACTCATTGTACTTTTTCTCCGATTCCAAAATAAAGTGGTATATTACCAACTCGCTTTTTTAAGGCCAGGGATCTCACCGCGCATAGCAGCTTCACGAACCTTAATACGACTTAAACCAAACTTACGAAGAACGCCGTGAGGACGTCCTGTTTGGCGGCAGCGGTTACGTTGACGAGACGGACTAGAATCACGTGGTAAAGATTGTAACTTTAACACAGCATTCCAACGATCTTCATCAGAGGCATTTACATCAGAAATGATTTTCTTTAATTCTACGCGTTTAGCATAGAATTTCTCAGCCAATTTAACGCGTTTTACATCGCGTGCTTTCATTGATTGTTTAGCCATTATAACCTGCCTTATTTACGGAATGGGAAATTAAAGGCAGCAAGTAGTGCTTGACCTTCTTCATCATTCTTAGCAGTGGTTGTGATAGTGATATCTAAACCACGCACACGATCTACTTTATCGTAGTCGATTTCTGGAAAGATGATTTGTTCACGCACACCCATGCTGTAGTTACCACGACCATCAAATGACTTCGCACTTAAACCACGGAAGTCACGGATACGTGGAACAGCAATTGTAATTAAACGTTCAAAGAACTCCCACATACGCTCACCACGTAGTGTTACTTTACAACCGATTGGATACCCTTGACGGATTTTAAAGCCAGCAACAGACTTGCGAGCTTTAGTTACTAAAGGTTTTTGACCGCTAATTGCTGCTAAATCCGCTACTGCGTTGTCCAGCAATTTTTTATCGGTCAATGCTTCACCCACACCCATATTCAGGGTAATCTTTTCGATTCGTGGGACTTGCATGACAGATTTGTAGCCGAATTTATTTTTTAATTCGTTTACTACTTGATCTCTGTAGTAATCATGCAGTTTCGCCATCGCATTACTCCAGTTTGTTAGATAATTTCATTGTTAGACTTAAAGAAACGCACTTTTTTACCTTCTTCAAATCTAAAACCTACACGGTCAGCTTTATTTGTTTTTGGATTAAAAATCGCAACATTTGAAACATCAATTGCTGCTTCTTTTTTCACTAAGCCACCAGCTTTACCTAAGGCAGGAACCGGTTTTTCATGTTTAGTGATAATATTGATACCTTCAACAAATACCTTACCATTTGGTAACACTTTAGTTACCTTACCACGCTTGCCTTTATCTTTACCAGCAAGCACGATTACTTCATCGTTTTGACGAATTTTTGCAGCCATTTGTCACTTCTCCTTACAGTACTTCTGGTGCCAAAGAAATGATCTTCATAAACTTCTCAGAACGAAGTTCACGAGTCACAGGTCCAAAAATACGAGTACCGATTGGTTGCTCAGTGTTATTGTTTAAAATCACACAAGCATTGCCATCGAAGCGAATGACTGATCCATCTGGGCGACGAACACCCTTCTTGGTGCGCACAACAACTGCTTTTAACACATCACCTTTTTTCACTTTACCGCGTGGAATTGCTTCTTTTACAGTAATTTTGATAATGTCGCCAACTGCAGCATAACGACGGTGCGATCCACCTAGAACCTTGATACACATTACGCTGCGAGCGCCTGAGTTATCAGCAACATCCAGCATAGTCTGTTCTTGGATCATATTAGTGCTCCGTTAAATTTAAAAAAACACCCTTTTCGGGACGAACCTCTTACATAATAGACACATAAGAGGTTGCGGAATATAGCATAACACCCTAACCAAATCAATAATATTTTGTGGATTCAATATAAAAAGAATAAAGGGAAATTGTATTTTTCATAATGTGACTTGGGGAAAATATTGTTCTGTTATATCCACCAAATCCATTAAAGAAATTAACCGCACTTTACTTTCCTCCGGCAAAAGTGCCGTTAAATTTCTCGCTATAACATCAGGCTCTATAGCGAAACATTTCCCTTCACAAGATTCAAAATACTGAGGATATTTAATCGCGAGTAATACGCCATCTTGCCAAAGTACAACGGCATCATTTTCCGTTACAGAAGACAGGAAAGTGACTAACTCATCATTATCGTAACTGCTTTGAGAAAAACAATAGAGCATACATATTCCTTAAAATGTTAGTACTTTCTCAGCTTGATGTAATTTCTTCATCAACAAACTACGATCAATGTTTTCTACGGATAAAATTAAACTTTCTTCACTTATTTTTAATTTTTCAAGGGAATTTTGACAAATAAAACGCTGCTTAATACCATACAAATCCAGTAGCTTAAACATCCGAATAAAATCCTTTTGAAGCAATAATTCGGGGCGTTGCTCCTTTAGTAGATTAAGCATACCATCATCAACAAAGAATACCCCGATATCCTCTTCATCACAAAATGCCGTCGCCGCTAATAAAGCCTCCAATCCTTCCCTTGCTTTCGATGAACCATGTGGCGCGGAACGAAACAAAAAGGCAATTTTCATAGTGTAATGAGCCTATCCGATTTTAATACTGCAGCCATAAACTCTCCTAAACCGGCAATCGTAAAACCCTCTGCCAAATTTTGTTTAGCCCTATTATTTGCTGTCATCTTGTCCACAATCCCCCGACGCTGTGAAGCAGCTACACATAAATGTAAAGGGATTGCATTCTGCTTAGAAAAAACCTGCCAATATTGCTGTAAATTTATTTCATCATTTGCGGGATAAACAAAATCATTGCCATTGGTTACACCTTCTTGGAAAAAGAAGATCTGTGTAATAGTATGCCCCTTTTTAATTAATGTTTCTGCAAATTGGTAGGCAAAATATGCCCCCTGTTTACCATAAATAGGGCTTTTAACCGCAATCACATAATTCATTATTCTTGATCTTGTTTAATTTGACGAATATAAAGGTACACGGTGTGACGAGAAATATTTAAACGTTCTGCGACCAAATTAATCGCATCCTTAATATCAAAAATACCTTTTTCGTATAAGGAAATAACAATTTGACGGTTTTTATTATTATTCGCTACCATACGATCTGTGTTCACTTCTTCAATGGTTTTCTCAATAGTTTGGGAAACTAAATCTTCGACCGAGCTGGCAAAATTCACAGAGGATGTTTCCTCCACCTCAATGGCGGGCATAAAAGACTGGATAAATTGTGAAATAGGCACATCAAGGTTAATATTGATACATAACAATCCGATCATTCGTTGATGTTTATTACGAATAGCGATCGTAACCGACTTCATCAAGACATTGCCCTTAGCCCTTGTAAAATAGGGTTGAGAAACACTCTCACTTTGCATATTACGCAAAGAACGCAATGCCCAATCTGTAATAGGCGATCCCACTTGCCGATTTGTATTATGCCCATTTGCAATGCAAATAGCAGAATGTTCAATATCTTCTAAGGAATGCAAAACAATCTCACAATGCTCACCGATAAGCGCACTTACACCATCGACCACCGCTTTGTAAGAATTTAAAATCGTGCGATCTTCATCAGTGAAAATATGTTTATTCTGTAACATAAGCAATACCCTAATCTACACTAAAAATGACCGCACTTTATGCGCTATAACAGGAATAATAAAGCACAAGCAGGGCGCTTGTGCTTCCATAAAAATTATCCATTATTTTGTTTTTGGATTCACATCTAACACTTCAACGTCAAAATAGAGTGTAGCATTTGGTGGAATAGAGGCCCCCGCCCCTTGTTTACCATAAGCTAATTCCGGAGGGAGTACCAACTCAATTTTGCCGCCTTTTTTCACTAATTGAAGCCCTTCAGTCCAGCCTTTCACGACTTGATCTAAACGAAACTCTGCCGGTTGACCACGCTCTACCGAACTATCAAAGATATCACCGTTTGGCAATTTGCCTGTGTAATGCACTTTTACCGTATCCGTTGGCTTAATCACCTCACCTTTTCCGGCCTCAACAACACGATATAATAAACCGGATTTTGTGGTTTTCACGCCCTCTTTTTTGGCAAACTCCGTACGGTATTTGTCTCCTTCATCTTGTGCTTTCTGTGCAATTTCTTTTATTTTCGCCTGTTCACGGACAATGATTTTTTGTTGAAATTGCTCTAAAGTTTGGCTCAATTCACCAATCTTTTCTTCACTAAATTTACCTTTCAATACATCATCCACTGCTTTATTTACCTGCGCTTCGTTTAATTTAATCCCACCTTGCTCCGCCATTAATTTTGCTTGTGTCATAGAATAGGCAGCTAAAGCATAAGAGACATCATCATTAAATTTTGCCTCCGTCTTTTCATCTGCAAAAACTGCACTGGAAACAACCGCACTTACCATTAATGCCGCCAATGAAATTTTTTGAATTTTTAACATTGTTATTAATCCTTTATAATAGAAAATTGCCGAATAGATTAAATCGGATTTAAGCTATTCTCAACTTTTTTTTAAAATTTAGAGAAAAATCATGCAAATTCAACAAATGTTAGAAAATCGCATTACTGAACTTGAAACGAAAGTCGCATTTCAAGAGCAATTGTTAGAGGAGTTAAACCAAGCATTAGTTCAACAACAATTTGATATGGATAAAATGCAGCTGCAGTTACGTTATATGGCGAATAAATTGAAGGATTTCCAACCCTCAAATATTGCCAGCCAAGCAGAAGAAACCCCTCCGCCGCACTACTGAAAAAAATGGATAATCAACAATGATTATCCATTTCTACTTGTGATTATTTCACCAGGCTAAACGACAGATCTTGATAAACTTTTCCCATAATCTGGATTTGCAACTTATATTTACCCAGCGGATCCGTTTCATCAAAATGCCAACATCTGACCAAACGTCTGCCTTGATCCGAAGTTGCTAATGTCGTGCGAATCACATTCACTTTACCATTTTGTGAGGTTGATACTTGAGAACCTTTTGAGGTAACCATTTGTTTTGCCGGTGCTTTTAATGTTTCAATCGTGCTCACTGCCTCAGTGAACAGTCCTTCGGCAATCCAACAAAGTCGAAGATTAGATTTATGACGTGATAATTCTGTTGTTTTAAGATCAGTGAAAGGCTCAGTTGAAGTATCAAACACAGAAAGGTAAATTTCTGACACCGCCTTTTTTTGCTCTTTTTTATTTTCTGCAGTATTGGCTATCGCCATATTTACAGAACCAAATAGCATTGTCGCAATAGACAAGAAATAAAGTATTTTTTTCATTTTTTCCTTCAATCAATAAAATAACCTAAAATCGACCGCACTTTTATTGCACGACCATCATACCAATGCAGCCCATATCAGCAAGCATGAGATTTGACGCACCAAAAATAAAAGGATAGCTATTTGAAGAAGGCTGATCAAAACGCACTAAAATTTGCGTTTTTCCTCTCACCCACACAGTATCTTTCCAAGCTAACTCACTCTCTTTCGACACACCATTCTCATTACTTTCTACGATAAATTTCGCCCCTTGAAGGGTAAACCCAACCGGTAGAGAACTGGTTAAAATCCAGCGTTCCACCGAGCCTTGTTTTGCCACCACATCCACACGACGAGGATCAAAACGTTGCTGATTAATTAAACCGCCGGTGACATCCAAAACAAATGTTCGCTCTCGTTCAACTTTTGCATTTAGCATCGACACCGCATCTGTCTCAAATTTTACGTCCATTTTTTGAGCAAAAGAGGAGAAATCACCTTGAGGGCGTAATTCTAATACGGTATTTTCCACTAATTCACCGTCAGAGGAAAACACCTGTTTCACTTTGTCAAAAATACCCCGTTTATGCCCTGAAATCAGCGAAACATTGCCACCTTCACTTAAATTAATTAAGATTTCTGTTCGCTCGCCCGGAGCCAAAATAAAGGATTTCACCACGTTGCCTTGAGGAAGAAAGCCTAAATCTTTTGCAATCACCGTGATGTCTTGATCGTTATCCAAACGCAGATCATAAGCCCGAGCCAAAGAGGCGTTGAGCAAACGCAATCTCACCCAGCCACGAGGCACATCTAAATAGGGGGATTCCAAACCATTGACCAATAAGCGATTCCCCACAAAGTGCGGTTGATTTTGTTTGAATAATTGTAGCCCTTCACTATTAAATTCCATATCCTGTAAAATTAACGGAATATCGTCTACGCCATATTTACGGGGAAGCGTGGATTTAACACTTTGCTCATCTTCAATCAACCACATTCCTACTAAACCCCGATAGGTTTGATAGGCTGAGTTAGCCAATGTCGCCGAGCGATACCAACAAGTGGCGGCGGGTTGTTCAATCGGCACAATCGGCGCCCAAGATTCCTTTTTTTTAAGCACTCGTGCTGCCCCACCAAACAACTCACCGGAAGCTTGCAAACCTTGAATAGAAAGGGAAACCTGTTGAGGTAAATTATTATGATAATTGAGTTTCGCAAAACTGCCCGATTTAATTTTGATTGTCGGTCCTAAATAATTACCGTTAAAGCCCCACACGCTGACCTGATGTTCACCGTCTAATTTATATCCCGTTTCTTCCATGGTCAGAATAATCGGGCGACCACGGCGTACTTCAACCAACGGTGGCACAACCAATTTTGGTTGTGCCGCAGCAATTAAAGGTGTCGGCACGGTGATAAGTGCGGTGGAAATTGCACTTGTTTTTAGCAACTGTCGGCGGGAAAGTTTAAGCATTTGAACTTTCCTTACCTTGATGGGCTTGCATAATTTCCGCATCTAATTCTGCAATACGCTTTTCCATCAAATCGTGGCAATATGTGGCTAAATCCCGCACGGTTTCTTTGCTATAACCGCTCGTATCAATCGGCGCCATCATTTCGCAAATCACCTTGCCGTTATCCCAACGATTTAAATTGATTTTGTTATGTGTCGTGGAACACACCACCGGAATAATCGGAACACCGGCGGCAACCGCAGCATAAAATGCACCGGTTTTAAACGGTAACAATCCCCGCCCACGGCTTCTCGTACCTTCAGGAAACATCCAAATAGAAAGGTTGTCTTTATTAATTCGCTCTGCAAGTTGAGTCATTGTGCCATGAGCTTTAGAACGATTTTCCCGATCCAAAAAAACATTTCCCGTTACCCAATACAAAATACCGAAAAACGGTATCCAAATCAGACTTTTCTTCCCAACACTCACGGTTCGAGGTTGCACCATATAAGAAATCGTCACCATATCGTAGTTATTTTGGTGATTACCAATATAAATCGCCCGCCCAAGGTTGTCTTTATTTTCCGGAAAACGGTGTTCCACTTGCAACCCGAAAAGCGGGAACAAACGCCCAAACCATCGAGCCATCACACCTACATTGCTGGGATTTTTAAAGCGGATAAAGGAATAAATCGTGCCAAGCACACAAATTAAAATACAGCAAATCACCACAATGAGGATTCGAATCAGTTTTAACATATCAATACCTATGAGAAAATTTCGCGGAAGTATAGCAAATTAGAAGGAATTTTGTGCTAATCTAGGCAAAAATTTACGGAAATTTTATGAAAAAGACTTATTTCATTGCAGATCTTCACTTAAGCGAAACACAACCAAAACTGACCGCACTTTTCTTAGATTTTATGCACAATCTTGCTCCAACAGCGGGGGCAGTTTACATTCTCGGCGATTTATTTGATTTTTGGATCGGTGATGACGAACAATCGCCATTAATTACTCAAGTTAAAAGTGCAATTAAACATCTCACAGGACAAGGTATCGCTTGCTATTTTATCCACGGCAACCGTGATTTTCTTATTGGAAAACGCTTCGCTCAAGAAACAGGAATGACTTTACTGCCCGATTATCAAATGATTAATCTTTACGGTATGCCTACCCTACTCTGCCACGGCGATACCCTTTGTATTGATGATGTCAACTATCAACAATTCCGCCTCAAGGTTCATCAAAAATGGCGACAATGGCTTTTCCTGCATTTACCCTTAAAAGTGCGGTTAAAAATTGCGGAGAAAATTCGGGCAAAAAGCCGAAAAGACAAAGCACACAAAGCCGATGAAATTATGGATGTCAATCTGCCTTTCACCTTAGCCAAAATGCAGCAATGCAATGCCCCTCTCTTAATTCACGGGCATACCCACCGTGAAGCGATCCATCACTATGAGGGCAAAAAACGCATTGTATTAGGGGATTGGCGAACCGATTATGCCTCCATTCTCGTGGCAAAAGAAAATGGGGAAATTGACTTCCTAAAATAGCCGAATTCCGTGTGAAAATATTCAAATCATCTTTTCACACTTATAACTTTTTCATCTATCAAATAGCCTTTATTTCTTTCCAAAACCAAAACTCCTCACGTACTATCAAGCGGCAAGTGATTTTTACAACAGGAGTTTTTTATGTCTCAATCTCAATTTACTATCCACAATATTGAAACCGCACCGGAAGCCGCAAAAGAAGCCTTAAGCGCGGTCAAAAATGCCAATGGATTTATTCCAAATTTAATCGGTGTATTGGCTAATGCCCCCACCGCCTTAGAAACCTATCGCACCGTGGGAGGCATTAACGGTAGAAATAGCCTTACCGCAACAGAACGTGAGGTCGTACAAATTACCGCTGCTGTAGTAAACGGCTGTGGATTCTGTGTGGCTGGCCACACGAAAATTGCCTTAAAAGTATTAAAGTTAGAGGAAGAGCTTGTGAATCAAATCCGTGCCACCGCACGCATTGAAAGCGATGATAAACTTGATACCCTCGCCCGTTTTACCCTTGCGGTCATCTTGCAAAAAGCAAAACTCACACCGGCGCAACTTCAAGCCTTTTTTGACGCAGGCTATACACAAGAAAATGCGATTGATGTCATCCTTGGCGTGAGCCTCGCCACATTATGTAACTATGTCAA
Organism: Pasteurella sp. WM03; assembly: GCF_004570945.1. NCBI lineage: Bacteria > Pseudomonadati > Pseudomonadota > Gammaproteobacteria > Pasteurellales > Pasteurellaceae > Pasteurella > Pasteurella sp. WM03. The sequence continues at coordinate 34,157 of NZ_SPPO01000012.1, read as the reverse complement.
TAATATTGCAGAAACCCCAATCAACCCTGAATTACAACCCTTCGCATAATTCTTTCTCTCCTTATGGCAAAGTATTATCTTTGCCATTTTTCTAGGGTATGTGGATATTTTGTCACCTTTAATCATCAATAAGTTATTAATAAGAAGGAAATATAATGAACAGCCGTGATCTTTACCCTCATGAAATTTTACAAGATGTTATTGACAAAAGTTATGCCAAATCACAAGGCCATCTTAAAACCCTCGCCATTCTCAGTTTTTTAGGTGGCGGTTACGTCAGCTTCGGTTATATGGCTTATTTAAAAGTGGTGAGCGGAATACCCTCCGAGTGGAGCGGGCTTGCCACCTTATTAGGTGCGGCTGTGTTTCCTATTTGTTTAATCTGTATCCTCATCGGCGGAGGAGAACTCGCCACCGGAAACATGATGATGATGGCATTAGGGCGACTAAGTAAACGTGTCAGTTTCAAAAAATTAGTCCAAAACTGGGGGATTGTCAGCCTTGGTAACCTTGCCGGTGCACTGTTTATGGCATTTTTCTTAGGACATTATGTGGGCTTGGCAGAAGGTATTGCCTCCGCTAAAACTATCGCCATTGCAGAAGCGAAAGTACAAATGGATTTTTCCCGCGCCTTCATTTCTGCCATTGCCTGTAACTGGATGGTATGTATGGGAATTTGGTTTTATTTTGGGGCAAAACAAACTTCAGGACGAATCCTTGCCATGTGGTTTCCTGTGATGATTTTCGTGCTTATCGGTTTACAACATTTTGTCGCCAATATGTTTATCATTCCTGCCGGAATTTTTGCCGGTGCGAATATCACTTGGGGAGAATTTTTCTTAAATATGATTCCGGTTTTTCTCGGCAATGTTACCGGTGGCGCGGCGTTTGTGGGCGCTTCTTATCTGTACGCTTACCGTCATTTATTGAAAGAAGACTATCAGATCTAAATTTCATAAAGTGCGGTTAAAATCAACCGCACTTTTGTTCCATCTATTAAAAACTCGATCCCGGTTGGGTTAAAAATTTGATTTCTTCTGCGCTACTTTTCCGCCCTAATACGGCATTACGATGAGGATAGCGTCCAAAACGATCAATAATCACCTTATGTTTTAATTCAAAATCCACACTTTCCTCGGGACCAAATTGTTCAAATAAAGGCAGTGCTTGTGCATGAATCACTTTGCTTTCACTATGCATTAACGGCATTAGCATAAAATGACGTTCACGCACAGTCATATTTTTAAATTCAGGTTGTTTCACCGCCTCTTGTGCCAAGGCAATCGCCATATTGTCTTGAGCAAATGCCAACGGGCTATCACGATGTAAATTACGCGAAAACTGGTCTAACACAATAATTTCAGCTAACCGACCATATACCGTTTCACGCCAATGGCTGAGTTCCGATTGTGTCGCTTGCTGCCATAAGTCATAAAATTGCTCACGAATTTGGCAATCAAACGCCTCACTTTTAGCAAACCAAAAGGGTTTTGTTTCCTCACTAAACCAAAAATTAAGCACTCGTTGATACGACATTTAAACCTCCTACAAAGTGTTCACCGACTCTAAAAAGAGCGTTATTCTACAGGATAATCCTTTCACATAGAATGATATAAAACAACACGCAAACGTTTTCGTTTTACTGCCTTTTCCTTTATAATGACGCGCAATTTTTATTTCTATTCAGACTCAAAGGGAATCCTTATGTTTCAAATTTTCCGTGGCTCACCTGCCCTTTCCGAATTCCGCATCAATGGTTTAATGCAAAAATTCCAACAGAACGGGCTAGACGTGCGCTCTGTCTATGCCGAGTATATCCATTTTGTGGCACTCAATACACCTCTTTCCAACGAACAAGAAACCAAGTTACAAGCATTGCTCCATTACGGGCCGACCTTGGCAGAACACGACGCAAAAGGTGAAACCTTTATTGTTATCCCACGTGTTGGCACCATTTCCTCTTGGTCGTCCAAAGCGACAGATATTGCCCACAATTGTGGCTTGAAAGAAGTGGATAGAATTGAACGGGGACTTGCCTATTACTTTGAATTTAACCAACCTTTAAATGAAAAAACACAAGAAAAATTAACCGCACTTTTGCATGATCGAATGATGGAAACCGTGGTGCGTGATGCCAAAGATGCCGAAATTTTATTCCACCACCAAGCTCCCAAACCCTTCACCACCGTAGATATTTTAGGTGGAGGTCGAAAGGCGTTAGAAATCGCCAATATTGAACTGGGACTTGCATTAGCGGAAGATGAAATTGATTATTTAGTGGAAAATTTCACTGCTCTTGGACGCAACCCGAACGACATTGAACTTTATATGTTCGCCCAAGCCAACTCCGAGCATTGTCGTCATAAAATCTTTAATGCGGACTGGGTAATTAATGGTGAAAAACAAGAAAAATCCTTGTTCAAAATGATCAAAAACACCTTCGAGAAAACCCCGGATTTCGTGCTTTCCGCCTATAAAGATAACGCTGCAGTGATGGAAGGTTCAAAAGTGGGTCGCTTCTTTGCCGATCAAGACGGGCAATATCGTTACCACAATGAAGATGCACATATTTTGATGAAAGTGGAAACCCACAATCACCCAACGGCGATCTCGCCTTTCCCCGGTGCGGCAACCGGTTCCGGTGGCGAAATTCGTGATGAAGGTGCAACCGGTCGTGGAGCAAAACCGAAAGCAGGTTTAACCGGCTTTTCCGTATCAAATCTGGTTATCCCAAACTTTGAACAACCTTGGGAAAACCCGCTTTCTAAGCCTAACCGTATTGCTTCCGCCCTCGATATTATGATTGAAGGCCCGTTAGGCGGTGCGGCATTTAACAATGAATTTGGTCGCCCTGCATTACTCGGCTATTTCCGCACTTATGAAGAAAAAGTGAACAGTTTTAACGGCGAGGAAGTCCGTGGTTATCACAAACCGATTATGCTGGCAGGCGGTATCGGTAATATTCGTGCTGAACATGTGCAAAAAGGCGAAATTCCTGTTGGGGCAAAACTTATTGTATTAGGCGGCCCCGCGATGAATATCGGTTTAGGTGGCGGTGCGGCGTCTTCCATGGACAGCGGTAAATCAAAAGAAGATTTAGATTTTGCCTCCGTTCAACGGGAAAATCCAGAAATGGAACGCCGTTGCCAAGAAGTCATCGACCGTTGCTGGCAACTCGGTGAAGATAACCCGATTTTATTTATTCACGATGTAGGCGCAGGTGGTTTATCTAATGCCATGCCTGAATTGGTGCATGATGGCGAGCGTGGCGGTAAATTTGATTTACGCGCCATCCTCTGTGATGAAAAAGGCATGTCGCCCCTTGAGATTTGGTGTAACGAATCACAGGAACGCTATGTTTTAGCCATCGCCCCAGAAAAATTGGATTTATTTACCGCACTTTGCGAACGCGAACGTGCGCCATTTGCGGTAATTGGTGAAGCTACGGAAGAAAAACATTTAACCTTGCACGACAGCCATTTCGATAATAATCCGATTGATTTACCAATGAACGTGCTGCTCGGTAAAACGCCAAAAATGACCCGCAATGTGCAATCAAGTGCGGTCGAAAATCCACCTGTTTCACAAGACAATATTGTGCTGAAAGAAGCCCTCCATCGTGTATTACGTTTACCGGTGGTGGCAGAAAAAACCTTCCTCATTACCATTGGCGACCGCTCTGTCACCGGTATGGTGGCACGGGATCAAATGGTCGGGCCATGGCAAATTCCGGTTTCCGATGTGGCGGTCACCACCGCAAGTCTTGATAGCTATCATGGTGAAGCCATGTCAATGGGCGAACGAGCGCCTGTGGCATTACTTGATTTTGGTGCCTCTGCTCGTTTGGCCGTAGCGGAATCTATCACCAACATTGCGGCAACCAATATCGGCGATATCAAACGTATCAAACTTTCCGCCAACTGGATGTCAGCAGCCGGCCATGGTGGTGAAGATGCCGGACTTTATGAAGCGGTGAAAGCCGTCGGTGAAGAACTTTGCCCTGCTCTTGGCATCACCATTCCGGTAGGCAAAGATTCCATGTCAATGAAAACGACTTGGGAAGAAAACGGCGAGAAAAAAACCGTCACTGCTCCACTTTCTTTAGTGATCAGTGCCTTTGCCCGCGTGGAGGATGTGCGTAAAACCGTCACCCCACAACTGCGCACCGATAAAGGGGCATCCCGCCTCTTGCTGATCGATTTAGGCGAAGGCAAAAATCGTCTTGGTGCAACCGCCCTTGCCCAAGTTTATAAGCAATTAGGCGATAAACCGGCGGATGTGGAAAATGCGAATACATTAAAACAATTTTTTGATGCCATGCAAGCCTTGGTGGCAGAGCATAAATTATTGGCTTACCACGACCGTTCCGACGGTGGGTTAATCGTCACGCTTGCGGAAATGGCCTTTGCCGGAAACTGTGGTATCGAAGTAGATATCTCCGCCTTAGGCGATAATGATCTCGCAGTGCTCTTTAACGAAGAACTGGGGGCGGTCATTCAAGTGGCGGAAAGCGAATTAACCGCTGTACGTGAAATCTTGAATGCGCATAATTTATTACCGCTTACCCACGAACTCGGTGCGGTGACCACAGATGATCATCTCGAAATCGCACGTGGCAATAAAAAACTACTCAGTGAAAAACGTTCTGAATTGCGTGGTATCTGGGCAGAATTAACCCATCAAATGCAACGTTTACGGGATAACCCGGAATGTGCCGATCAAGAATTTGAGGTGAAAAAAGATCCTGAGAACAAAGGATTATCTGCGAGCTTAACCTATGATCCGAATGAAGATATTGCCGCACCTTATATTGCGAAAGGCGCAAAACCGAAAGTGGCCGTGTTGCGTGAACAAGGCGTAAACAGCCATGTGGAAATGGCGGCGGCATTTGACCGTGCCGGATTTGCTGCGATTGATGTTCATATGAGCGACTTAATGGCAGGTCGTTACCATTTAAATGATTTTAATGCGATGGTCGCGTGCGGCGGTTTCTCTTACGGTGACGTTCTCGGTGCCGGCGGTGGTTGGGCAAAATCGATTTTGTTTAACCCACAATTACGGGATCAATTCAGCCAATTCTTTGCCAATGAAAATACCCTTTCTTTAGGCGTATGTAACGGTTGTCAGTTTATCTCTAATCTTGCGGAAATCATTCCGGGTGCGGAAAACTGGCCTCGCTTTGTGCGAAATAAATCGGAACGTTTTGAAGCCCGTGTTGGTTTAGTGAAAATCAACGATACCCACTCTTTATGGTTCCAAGGTATGGCGGGTTCCCATATGCCGATTGCTGTTTCCCATGGAGAAGGGCGTGTGGAATTCAAAACACCGGAAAATTTAACCGCACTTCAAGCGCAAAATTTAATTGTTGCACAATATATTGATAACAATTTGAATGTGACAGAAACCTATCCGGCCAATCCAAACGGATCAGTGTTAGGTATCACCGCTATTTCAAACGTGGACGGTCGTATTGCAGCCATGATGCCGCACCCTGAACGAGTATTCCGTACCGTAAGTAACTCATGGTATCCGGAAGATTGGAGCGAGGATGGCGCTTGGATGAGGCTCTTCAGAAATGCGAGAGTTGCGTTTAAATAAAGGAATCTTAACGGAAAGTAAGGACACACTATGTGTGTCCGCTTATAGCATATTGAAATAATTTGATTTTATAACGGATACTGGCAATGTGTCCTACTAAATATACAAGTTTCTACGATATCTCCCTAAATTTCTTAATAGGTTCAAACTAAAAGTGCGGTTGATTTCAACCGCACTTTTTTCATCTTAATATAAAACCCTTGCGCGGATTGTACCATCAATTTCACGCAATTTAGTCAATAATGGCGCAGTATCCTCTGTTTCTACATCCACTACCACATAACCAATTTTCGGATCGGTTTGTAAATATTGTGCAGCGATATTGATATTGGCTTCCACAAAAATTTGGTTAATCTTATTCAATACGCCCGGACGATTTTCGTGAATATGCAATAAACGTTTAGTGCCAGCGTGTTCCGGTAAGGAGACTTCCGGAAAATTCACCGAGGATAATGTTGAACCATTATCGGAATATTTCACAAATTTCCCCGCCACTTCAAAACCAATATTTTCCTGTGCCTCTGCCGTTGATCCGCCAATATGCGGCGTTAAAATCACATTATCAAATTCACGTAATGGCGAGACAAATTCTTCATTAATTGACGCTGGCTCAACAGGGAACACATCAATCGCCGCACCATGAATTTTTCCCTCTTTTAACGCTTTAGCAAGGGCATCAATGTCCACTACCGAACCACGTGCCGCATTAATTAAAATAGATCCTTGTTTAAGTTGTGCGATACGTTCGGCGCTCATTAAATTTTTGGTTGAAGCTAATTCCGGCACATGTAACGAAATGACATCACAAGATCCAAGCAATTCTTCTAAACTACGCACTTGTTTAGCATTACCTAACGGCAATTTATTTTCAATATCGTAGAAATATACATCCATCCCCAAGGACTCTGCAATAATACTTAATTGAGAACCGATATGGCCATAACCGACAATACCTAATTTTTTACCACGTACTTCATGTGAACCTGTGGCGGATTTATTCCATACCCCACGGTGCACTTCCGCATTAGCTTGTGGCACATTACGCATCAAGAGCAGAATTTCACCCAACACTAATTCTGCAACCGAACGGGTATTTGAAAATGGCGCGTTAAATACCGGAATTCCCCATGCTTTCGCCGCATTAAGATCAACCTGATTAGTACCAATACAAAAACAACCGACCGCAATCAGTTTTGGTGCGGCATCAATCATTTCTTCGGTTAAATGCGTACGTGAACGCAAACCAATAAAATGCGCATCTTTAATCGCCGCTTTTAACTCATCACCATCAAGGGCTTTTTTGTAATAATCAATATTTGTGTAGCCTGCGGCATGCAGAGTATCCAACGCACTTTGGTGCACGCCTTCCAGCAATACAAATTTGATTTTTGATTTGTCGAGTGACACTTTATTTGTCATGTTTGCCTTCCTTATATTTATTTCTATAAATTATTCAATAATTTTTGCACCTTCAGGCGTACCAACAATCACGATATCCGCACCACGTAACGCAAAAATACCGTTTGTTACTACACCGGCAACATTATTGAGTTCTTTTTCCATTTCCACCGGATTTAGAATAGCAAAATTATGCACATCTAAAATCACATTGCCGTTATCCGTCACCACGCCTTCACGGTATTCCGGCGCACCACCAAGTGCGGCTAATTTTCTGCCCACTTGTGAGCGAGCCATGGGAATGACCTCCACCGGCAATGGGAAAGTAGAACCCAACACATCCACTTGTTTACTGGAATCCACAATACAAATAAATTTTTTCGCCAACGCCGCTACGATTTTTTCTCTCGTCAAGGCTGCACCGCCACCTTTAATCATCATTTTTTGCGGATTAATTTCATCTGCACCATCCACATAAATATCTAAACCTGACACCTCATTTGCACTGAACACCTCAATACCTTGTTTGCGCAATAGCTCTTCAGAAGCTTTCGAGGCCGCTACTGCACCTTTAATTTTATGTTTCACCGCCCCTAAGGCTTCAATAAAACAGTTCACCGTAGAACCGCTGCCCACACCCACAATGGTATCCGCTTTCACATACTGCAAGGCCGCTTGAGCCGCCAATTTTTTCATTTCTAATTGATCCATTTCTTTTCCTATTTTCAAGAAGTAAACGATTGCGTTACTTTAATACGCACAAATCAAATAAACAAGTGCAAATTTTGATGACTTATCATGAAAAAATAGCATGAATTAATCCCCGGCTAAAAACAAGGTTAACAATTCATTAAGAAATAATTTTCCCTGTTCGGTGATTTGCCATGTGGTTTCGGTTTCCACGATATAATTCTTTTGCAAAGCAATTTCAATCTGACTTCTGACCCCACTTTGTGCCAACCCTGTATAAGCCTCAAATTCCTCTTTCGGTACCGCTTCCAATAAACGAAAACGATTCATAAAAAATTCAAAAGGGCGGTCAATTTCAGGGACGTTTTTTTCCTCATAAAGATAGTCTCCTCTCAAGTAGCCTTTCGGGTGCTTGGTTTTTGAAAAACGCAGAATCTCCCCATCGGGAAAAGTGAGTTTTCCGTGCGCCCCACAGCCAATCGCCAAATAGTCGCCAAAGCGCCAATAATTCAAATTGTGTCGGCATTGAAATCCCGGTTTAGCATAAGCGGAAGTTTCATACTGTTGATAACCTGCCGCAGTAAGAAGTTGATGGCCTTGCTCAAAAATCGCCCACAGATTGTCTTCATCCGGTAATTGTGGCGGGCGGTAAGCAAACATCGTATTGGGTTCAATCGTGAGTTGATACCAAGAAAGATGAGGAGGTGAGAGCTCAATGGCTTGCCGTAAATCATCCAAGGCTTCGGCAAGGGTTTGATTCGGCAAGCCGTGCATTAAATCCAAGTTGAAACTTTTGAGACCGGAAACTTTCGCTAAATTGACCGCACTTTTTGCCTCTGCCCCATTATGGATTCGCCCGAGACGCTGAAGTTTATCATCATTAAAACTTTGAATCCCCATAGAAATACGGGTAACGCCAGCCGCTACATACCCCTTAAACCGCTCGGCTTCTACCGTACCGGGATTGGCTTCCAAGGTAATTTCGATATTGTCTTGAAAAGGAATAGATTTTTTTATTTCACTTAACAAATAAGCAATACTCTCCGCCGAAAACAAACTCGGCGTGCCGCCACCGATAAAAATTGAATGTAGTTTTCGATCTTGAATACTTGCCTGAAAACGCACCAAATCCGCTTTCAAATCTTGTAACAAATGATGAATATAATCTTTTTCGGGAATCTCACCTTTTTGTGCGTGAGAATTAAAATCGCAGTAAGGACATTTTTGCACACACCAAGGAATATGGATATAAAGAGAAAGTGGAGGAAGTTTGAGCATGATAATTAACACATTAGGAAAAACTTTCGCTATTCTACGCGATTAAAGGGGATATAGGAAAAGAGGCGTTGTGCCTAAGTATCAAAATATCCATAAAACAACTAGCACTAGAACAATAAAAATCTCACTAAAATCTCATTTTGTGAATGAGATCACACAAATTTGCAAAATAAATGTCTTTATTTTGTAACACAGGTGTTAGATTAATATTGTATAAAAAGCAACCTGAGGTAATAGCATGAGAATACTTAATTCTGAGCAATTACATTCCCAAATATCTAGCTCTCATCGTCTAATAAATCTGACATCATCTTTACGACACTGTTTAGATACATCAACAGTATTTGGAAATAACTTTGACTTTATTAGTCAAGAGTACTTTTTCAATGAAATTTTAGGTAGATTAATAGAAACTCTGTCAATGGATAGTTCTAGAAGACAAAATGTTATTCTTAAAAACATAAGGATTAAGTATGGCAATTACAATCATAGCAAGGAAGATTATATATATGAAACACTATGTGACAACTACTTTTTTAAAAATACAAAAAAATATATATCAAAAGAAGAAATAAAAAATATTTCTAAAAAAGCTATTAAAGAGCAAGGAGTAATCTATTTAGTAATGCCAATTTTATCTAGAAAACCATTATCTCCGGTAAAAAATAAAGGTAACTGCCCTGATTTAGGTGAAATATATACATTACTAAAGTGCTTTAATCTCGCTAAAATGCTTTCTAAGATATCTGGTGAACAATGTTGTTTTCTTTACTAGCTGATGGGTACAAATATAATAGAGCTTGTAAAACACCAAACTTTATTGTGGAGAGATACCAAAAAACATTAAAGTATTGGATATCATTGCTTAGCTTATCTAATCATGTTTCATTAATTGACTATGAACAATGGCTTAAAGATAACAATAATGAAAAGTGGGTAATAGATAGAGAAAACAAATTCCTAGAAATCTATCATACTCTATCCTATCAATTTGATAAATATTTTAATAGCAATAATATCAATAATTTAAAAAGCTGCTTACTTAATGAGATAGGGTATCAACTAGCATACACATTTTCATCAATACTTACCTCTGTCAATTACAACTCTTTATTTTCGAATAATTATGACTCTATCTACAAAGAAAAATATTTACAAAATTTCTATATTTCTTATCTGTCATCTTTAAACTTAGATCTTAGTGATATTAAGTATAGCTACTTATTTTCAAGAAGATTGATAGGAGAATACAATTCTAAATCTATAGATATTGTAAAAGCAATGAGAGAGGAAGCCTGGGAAGCAGCGAAGAGGTATGTATCAATATCCTTAACGGATAGGTATCTAAATACGATATTTAGTATAATTCCAAATTGCTTAAAGCTAACCATACATGGAAAAAAGGGAGAGATAAACTTTATATCTACCACTCAACAAGATTTATCTATCACTGCTCAGCATTCTGTTGCAGGTTTAGATTTGACAAATAACTCGATTCATTTTAAATATAGGATAGAACGAGAGTATAACAAAGAAAAAAGAATATTTATAGAGGAAAATAGTTCTATATCATTTAATCCCCTAAATGATATAGCAAAATCTTATCAACCTATATTTTATTCCAGATAAATAAAGGAGAAAAAAATGAACTCAAAAAACCACGGAGTTTTTGTTAGCGAGACTGAATTATATGAAGACATCATCAAAAACTTTGATAAGGAATGTTTACCACTAGAGTGCAATTCCATATTTATGGATGAGGAAGATCTAAAATTATTAGTATGTAATTTAAAAAACAAAATCACTACAGAATCAAAACAAATTGTAAAAAAAGCAATAGGAACGATAGAAGGGCATTTAAACTCTGCTATGTATTCTAATTTAAATGAGAAAGAATGGAAGGACTCAGCTGTTATATGTGAATTATTTAGAAATTATTTTATATCCAAAAACTCATCAACATTGAATACAATAGAATTACAAATAAAAATATTTAACGCCATAAGAAATAAAAATTTGAAATTCTATATAGCTTGGGGACATGCCAAAAGATCTTGTGGAGGACTAAAAACTGATAGCTATTATTCTGATTTCTCAGAAATATATTCTATATCTATGTTATCAACATTAATGAATGCTATAGGTTATATATTAAATAAGAAAGTAGAACTGACGGTGTATTCTGGTTCAGATAGATTTTACCCAGCCCTTTTCACAAACAAAAAGTATAGTGATGAATATGACAGTCAGAGAAATTTCATCTCTGCTATTCTAGAGCCAGAATACGCAGCAATCAATTTCAAAAAATATCCACAATCAGAAGATAAAAGATCTCATTTTGAGCAAAACCAAGTAGGAATGGAGGATATCGAAAGTCACTATAATACTATATTATTAAATATAGACTGGAAGAATATATTAGAAAATAACATTTCACCTCATAAAATAAAAATACCTAAATCATTTTCAACAATCAAGCTCAATGTTGAAGAAATTATAATATTAGCCATAACCAGTATTTTAAATGAAAAAAATCAATCTATTTGGATAGAAAAATTAGGAAATATAACAATATTCAATGAAATCATTGACTTTTTTCATAACGTTTGCTTAATTTCTACTAAGAAGTATTTATCTATACATTTACAAAAAATAAAGAAGATATCATACCTTCAGATAGCATAAGACTAACAGTTCATAAAAAGTATAATATGGATACCATACCGGCAATTTATCTATTAGGATATAAAGCGCGAAATAAACTATCACAACACACATCTTGTATTATTGAAAATAAGACTTTGGGATTTAATTCGAGATTTTCTATTCTAAAAAATAAAAAAGTTCATTGTGTTTATGTGGCGTCTAAACATTTACCTTGGTTTCAATTTCCTATACAACCTATTTTTTATACAGATTGTGATATAAAGGAATCTATAGATACCATTCTTAGGCATAAATTTTTTGAATAAGACAAGGAGACAAAAATGAAATCCTCTCTTAATCTCCTTTCACTTTTTTTCGGTCAAGCGTTGAGTGGTAGTGTGATTTCTTTACTCACACTCAGCTCCACTTTGGTGGGTAACGCTTTGTCACCTCAAGATTTTTTAGTGTCTTTGCCGATTACGATGACTATTTTAGGTTCGGCAATCACCGTCTATTTCGCGTCTTTTTTAATGGCAAAATATGGCAGAAGAACGGCATTTATTGTGAGCGGATTCATCGGTATTGTCGGGGCATTATTGGCGATTTACGCCATTTATAACGCACAATTTTATCTATTTAGCCTTGCCACTTTTATTTTGGGGGGAGCAACGGTGTTCAACCAATATTATCGTTTCGCCGCGGCGGAAGTGTTCAATGATGAAGTGAACAAAAAACGGGCAACTTCGTTGATTATCAGTGCAGGCATTGTCGGTGGCGTATTAGGTCCATTTTTAGCAGCGAAAGGCGCAAATTTATTAGCGGTAAAATATGCGGGGATTTTCTGGTTGTGTTTGGCTGTCTTTTTACTTTTAATTATCAGCCAACTTTTCCTTTCAATCAAAAATACACAAACCGTATACGCTCAAAATCAGCCTGTACCGAAAGATATTTTCTTACAGAAAGAATTTAAAATCGGTACGGCGTGCTGTGCTTTAAGTTTTGCGACGATGGTGCTATTGATGAACGCCACTCCTTTGGCAATGCATCATCAGCATTTTCAGCTTGAACAAATCAGTCCGGTGCTGCAATGGCATTTTGTAGCAATGTATAGTCCAGCGTTGTTGCTACCTTTTGTGCTGAAAAAAGTCGCGAACCAATACATTATTGGTTTAGGTTGCTTGTTGTTTATTATTGGCGGTTTATGCAGTTTGTTTTCCCAACAACATTGGGCATATTTAGCCTCATTGATGTTCATTGGCGCAGGTTGGGGCTTGATGTTTAGCGGTGGCACGTTTTTGCTTAATCAGCTATCGCCACAATATAAGCATAAATTACAAGGCACAAGTTCTCTTATCACTTATCTTGCCAATCTGACCGCCTCTTTTTCCGTGGGATTATTAATGGCAACTACCCACGGCTGGAAAATGGCGAATTTAAGTGCGGTCATTTTTATGAGTATTTTTAGCTTATGGCTCTTTCATCAATTTAAAAGAGTGAAAACTAAACCCTAACTTGAAGAAAAGTGCAGTCACTTCTTTTGAGTTTTAATACATACAAAAAGGGCTTGTTTTCACAAGCCCTAAAAAAATTTTCGATTAATTGACCGCTCTTGTGGTTTTCGTGACGGTTTTACGGCGTGGTGTTTTAGGCTTAGCCTCCACTTTAACAAACTCTATGCCTTCCGGTGGATTTTCCAATGCGAAGCCAAGCACCTCATCAATAGTTTCTACCGCATGAATAGCAAGACTTTGTTTCACATTATCCGGAATGTCTTCCAAATCTTTTACATTCTCTTTTGGAATCAATACGGTTTTAATACCGCCACGGTGTGCCGCTAAGAGTTTTTCTTTTAAGCCGCCAATTGGCAATACTTTACCACGTAAACTGATTTCCCCTGTCATCGCCACATCCGCACGCACCGGATTGCCCGTTAAACAAGACACAAGCGCCGTACACATTGCAATACCCGCACTTGGACCGTCTTTTGGTGTGGCACCGTCCGGCACGTGAATATGAATATCACGTTTCTCGTGGAACTCAGGATTAATGCCCAGTTTATCGGCACGTGAACGTACGACCGTCATAGCCGCTTGGATAGATTCTTTCATCACATCACCAAGGGAGCCGGTAAAAGTTAATTTACCTTTACCCACCACAGACGCAGTTTCAATGGTGAGCAAATCACCACCTACTTCCGTCCATGCCAAACCGGTCACTTCACCTATACGATTTTGCGTATCCGCTTTACCAAACTCAAAACGTTTCACACCAAGATAATCGTGAAGATTCTCACTATTCACCGTGATCGATTTTAGCTTAGGATTCACCAATAAATTTTTCACCGCTTTACGGCAAATTTTGGAAATTTCACGTTCTAAATTGCGCACACCGGCTTCTCGGGTGTAATAGCGGATAATATCCAAAATGGCACTTTCTTCCACCACTAATTCCCCTTTCTTCAAGCCATTACGCTCAATTTGTTTTTGTAACAAATGGCGCATCGCAATATTGAGTTTTTCATCTTCCGTATAACCGGAAAGGCGAATCACTTCCATACGATCGAGTAATGGCCCTGGAATATGCATAGAATTTGAGGTTGCCACAAACATCACATCGGAGAGATCATAATCCACTTCTAAATAATGATCGTTAAAGGTGGTGTTTTGTTCCGGATCAAGCACTTCTAATAAAGCAGAAGCCGGATCACCACGCATATCCGATGCCATTTTATCGATTTCATCAAGCAAGAATAACGGGTTTTTTACCCCCACTTTTGCCATTTTTTGAATAAGTTTGCCCGGTAATGCACCGATGTAGGTTTTGCGATGACCTCGAATTTCCGCTTCATCACGCACACCACCCAGCGCCATACGCACATATTTACGCCCGGTTGCATTAGCAATGGATTGACCAAGAGAAGTCTTACCCACCCCAGGTGGTCCAACCAAACAAAGGATCGGTCCTTTAATTTTATTGAGGCGTGCCTGCACCGCAAGATATTCTAAAATACGTTCTTTTACACGCTCCAAGCCATAGTGGTCGGCATCTAACACTTGTTGTGCTTTGGCGATATCTTTTTTCACTTTCGTGCGTTTATGCCATGGTACTTGGATCATCCATTCAATATAGCTACGAACCACCGTCGCTTCTGCTGACATTGCCGACATCATTTTGAGCTTTTGCAGTTCACTTTCCACTTTATCACGTACTTCTGCCGGCATACCTGCCGCTTCCACTTTTTGACGAAGTTGCTCCACTTCATCAATGGTATCTTCGTTTTCGCCATCGTCCATTTCTTTGCGAATCGCTTTAATTTGCTCGCTCAAATAATAGTTACGCTGGCTCTTTTCCATTTGTTTTTTCACTCGGCTACGAATGCGTTTTTCCACTTGCAGAATATCCGCTTCCGATTCCATCATACCAAGTAAATATTCTAAACGAGCTTGAATATCGGCAAGTTCCAATACGCTTTGTTTATGGCGAACACTCACCGGTAAATGTGCCGCCATGGTATCCGCAAGGCGATCTGTGTCATCAATACGTTGTAAAGCGCCTAACACATCTGCCGGCACTTTTTTATTTAAGGTCAGGTAATTTTCAAATTCGGACAATACCGCATTTTTGACAATATCTAATTCTTTTTCATCACCACGGACAGTATCAATCGGGGTGACCTCTGCCGAGAAAAATTGTTCCCCTTCTTCGAGATGATTGATTTTTGCACGTTGTTGTCCTTCTACAAGGACTTTCACCGTGCCGTCAGGCAATTTTAGTAGTTGAATAATATTGGCAATGGTGCCCACATCAAACACATCGTCAATAGTCGGTTCTTCTAAGTCCGCTTGTTTTTGTGAAACCAAAAGAAGCTGTTTATTTTCATTCATTGCTTCTTCAAGGGCATTAATGGATTTTGCCCGCCCCACAAAAAGTGGCATCACCATATAAGGGAAAACCACGACATCACGTAGCGGTAGTACGGGCATCGTACGTTGTATTCTTTTGGCGTTCATATCTTCTCTCTAATTCTATTTCGATAATTTGGGGTAATATGGGGGTAGGTTAGATGAATTCAAGGGAATCGGCTTAATTAAGACATTAAAGTGCGGTTGTTTTTCACCGCACTTTTGAGAAAAATTAAAGAATCTTTAATAATTGATCAAAATCATCAAATACCCAGTCCGGATTGGATTCGCTAATTGGAATGTTATAGTTATAACCATAGGTTAAACCCACCACGGCACAACCGGCGGCATGTGCGGCAAGAATATCATTTTTAGAATCTCCCACAAATAAAACTTGTCGAGGCTCAACCCCAAATTTACCGCATAAATAATAAAGCGGTGCGGGATGAGGTTTGATTGCCGGCAAAGATTGCCCACCTAGCATCTCGCTAAATAAATGATCGATGCCAAATGCCGCTAACACAGGTTGAACATGTTTGGTCGGTTTATTGGTTACAACAGCTAATGTATAACCTTTCTGTTTTAATGCTTCCAAGGTTTCCTTTACATTTGGATATAACCGACTCACATTGCAAAGATTCTCGCCATAATAATGGTTAAAACGCGCTTTTACTTTTTCTACATCTGCTTCACTTAACGTTTTGCCGGTTTGATCTTTTGCCCAATCTAATGCACGTGCAATCAATACCGGTGCACCGTTACCAATCCAAGTTAAAACAAGTGCCTCCGGGGCTTGTGGCAAATTAAATTCTGCTAAGGCTGAATTTACCGATAAAGCTAAATCCGGCAAGCTATTGACTAACGTGCCATCTAAATCAAAACCAATGAGTTTAAATTGTGTCTTCATTAACGTTCTCGTCTTTATACTACAATAATGAGAAATTTATCCTTGGATACCTGCGAGCTGATGTCTCATTTGATCAATCACTTGTTTATAATCAGGTTGATCAAAAATTGCCGAGCCCGCCACAAATGTATCCGCACCGGCAGCCGCAATGTCTGCAATATTATTCACTTTTACACCGCCATCAACTTCTAAACGAATATCAAAACCACTGTTATCAATGATTTGACGAACTTGTTGTAATTTTTTCAAAGTCGAAGGCAGGAAAGATTGCCCACCAAATCCCGGATTCACCGACATTAACAAAATGATGTCAATTTTATCCAGCACATAATCGAGATAGCTCAAGGGGGTCGCAGGATTAAACACTAAACCGGATTTACAGCCATGGTCACGAATCAACTGCAAAGTGCGGTCAATATGCTCGGAACTTTCCGGATGGAAAGTAATATAATTCGCACCGGCCTTAGCGAAATCAGGAATAATCCGATCCACCGGTTTCACCATCAAATGCACATCAATCGGTGCGGTAATCCCATAATCACGTAAAGCTTGGCAAACTACCGGACCAAAAGTTAAATTTGGTACATAGTGATTATCCATCACATCAAAATGAATCAGATCCGCACCGGCATTAAGCACAGTTTGAACATCATCACCTAGGCGGGCAAGATCGGCAGAAAGAATAGAAGGGGCAATAAGGTAAGGTTTCATTGTGATCTCCTGAAAGATTATTGTCGCCCTAGTTTACTACGTGAGCGTAAAAATTGCCCTGATTATTTACAAAAAACTTGAGAAAAAATGACCGCACTTAGCACATTTTTTATAAAAAACACGGTGCAATAACCAATGAATATCATGAATAATTTTGTCGATCTAAAATCATCGTAATCACTTTTAGATATTCAATGGCAAGGTCTTGATGCTCTGCACTCGCATTAAATACAAGATCTTGAGAAAGGACACCACAGGACATCTCTTTTGGAATTTCACCTTGCTCGTAGGCTTCATAATCATCACGCCAATCACCCGCAAAATAATATTGTTCTAATTTTTTAATTTTCGGTAAAAAAGCCTGCCATTTCTCAAGAAAATCACCGATTTCTGCCAGAAAGTCGGTTGATTCATCTAAAAGATTTTCCATTTCTGCTATTTGGGCTAAACGCTCTTTGGGTAACATCATTTCCTCCAAAATTTTTAAATACACAAGAGAAAGAGAGGGCAAAAACCGGTATCGTCCCTCCGTAAAAATCGCTCAAAAATCACACTTATAAGGAAGGTATAACGTGACAAAATCCCCTAAAAAATCAACCGCACTTTTTGATTAAAAGTACGGCTGAACCGGGAAAATTGCTATCAACTATACATCATAGGTGGTGGAGGCCGTGTTACCGCCACGCCCTGTCCAGTTGGTATGGAAAAACTCACCACGTGGTTTATCTGTACGTTCGTAAGTATGTGCCCCAAAGTAATCACGCTGAGCTTGTAATAAATTAGCCGGTAAACGGGCGGAAGTGTAACCATCTAAGAAGGTAATCGCTGACGCCATACACGGCATTGGAATCCCTACCTCAATAGATTTTGCCACCACTTTGCGCCAATCGCCCATTGCATTTTCTAAAATACCTTTGAAATACGCATCAGAGCCTAAGAAAATCAAATCTGGATTGGTTTCATACGCATCACGAATGTTGCCTAAGAAACGGCTGCGGATAATACAGCCTTCACGCCATAACAGTGCGGTATTGCCGTAGTTGATATTCCAATTAAAGTTTTCTGAGGCTTCGCGAATTAACATAAAACCTTGTGCGTAAGAAATAATTTTAGACGCCAATAATGCTTTACGCACCGCTTCAATCCAGACTTTTTTATCGCCTTCTACTTTGCCGATGGTTTTACTGAACAGTTTACTTGCCGCCACACGTTGATCTTTGAAAGCAGAGACACAACGGGCAAAAACAGATTCGGTAATTAAGGTTAATGGAATACCAAAATCAAGGGCATTAATCCCCGTCCATTTTCCCGTGCCTTTTTGCCCAGCGGTATCCAAAATTTTATCTACTAAACGTGTGCCATCAGTATCTTTATAGCCTAAAATATCCGCTGTAATATCAATTAAGTAACTATCTAATTCAGTCTTACGCCATTCGTTAAAAGTGGCTTCCAATTCATCATCGGACAATCCCACACCTTCTTTTAAGAATTGGTAAGCTTCACAAATTAATTGCATATCGCCGTATTCAATGCCGTTATGCACCATTTTGACAAAATGGCCTGCACCGTCTTTGCCCACCCAATCACAGCAAGGCTCACCTTGTTCGGTTTTAGCTGCAATGCCTTGTAAAATCGGTTTCACGAATTGCCACGCTTCTTCGTTACCGCCCGGCATAATGGAAGGCCCGTGTCTTGCCCCTTCTTCACCACCGGAAACCCCCGTACCAAGGAAACGAATCCCTTTTTCACGCAATGCTTCTACACGACGATTGGTATCCGGATAGTTGGAGTTACCCCCATCAATAATAATATCGCCTTCTTCTAAGTGCGGTAGTAATGCGTCAATAAATTGATCCACCACCTCACCGGCACGCACCATTAACATCACTTTACGCGGTTTTTCCAATTTAGCGGCTAAATCTTCCAAGGAATACGCCCCAATAATGTTCGTTCCTTTCGCCGCCCCTTGTAAAAACTCATCCACTTTAGAAGTGGTACGGTTATACGCCACCACTTTAAATCCGTGGTCGTTCATATTTAAAATAAGATTTTGACCCATCACGGCGAGTCCAATCACGCCGATATCGCCTTTTTGTGACATTTTTGCTCCTGTTTTATTATAGTGAAACATTAGATCACTTTAGTATTTAAAATTTTATTCTCTTTTCTTTCATTTCATATTTATCTTTATTCAAAGAGATATATTTTAATTCTATACTAAAGTTTCCATTTTTTATCATATTTTCAAAAGAATGCCTGCATTCGTTATATATTTTTTGATATATCTCATTATTTGG
The DNA here is from genome assembly GCF_004570945.1 of Pasteurella sp. WM03. Taxonomy (NCBI): domain Bacteria; kingdom Pseudomonadati; phylum Pseudomonadota; class Gammaproteobacteria; order Pasteurellales; family Pasteurellaceae; genus Pasteurella; species Pasteurella sp. WM03. Next base: position 14,730 of record NZ_SPPO01000012.1, on the reverse strand, counting down.
ATATTTCTTTCCTATTTCAGAATTGGTGTATTGTGTAGGAAAACTAATTAAAGCTAGGTCTTCGCCATCTTTGATTGATGATTCCGTAGTAGGTATATAGTCAAAAGAGAAAAATAATCTACAACTGTTATTCTTGTTAATTTCTTTAGAACTTTCTCTAAATTCAGAGTTACCATCCCATATTGTATTAAAAGTTTCTGAGTAAATTTGAAGTTCAGGAAGTAGGATATCCAAGATATTACTATTGATATCTTTAAAATAAATTTTACTTTTAGCTTTTATATAACCTCCAGTAATTATTGCAGGTCCTTTGCCTGTGTTTCGAATAACAAGTCCAAAGTAATCATCTTTATAACTAACTCTAGAGGGACCTATATCTAAATAAGGGCGTAAATTAATTTCTCTGTTTTTTTCCTCAATACAAGATGTAATACCCCAAGAAATAAAAGCGCAGATAATCCCAGTACTAAGAGTAGATACAAATTCTTTATTACAGAAAAAATCCTTTATCCTATCTAAAATGCTCATATAAACTCCCTTAATTTAAACTTCTAGCTGTATTAAAACTAGTTCAAAACTAAACTATCCACATAGAATATTAGCATTAAAAGAAAAATATAGAAATCTTACTACTTGTTTTTATTCTCTGAAATCACCACATACTTTTGCGCGATAATTTCTCGAAAACTTTCGGAAGTTGTCGCCCAGTCAATCACATCCACTTTATAGGGGAGATCACTCTCGCTAAAGGCTTCACTGACCTCAGCAAAAAGCCGTAATGAAAGCGGTTCTTCGCTCATTACCACCAAATCCAAATCCGAAAATTGGCGTGCTGTACCTTTCACTCTAGAACCAAATGCCCAAACCTCATAACCTGCTAAGTAGGTTCTCAAAATATCCTGCACAATAGCGAGATGTTTGGGTTCGATATCAAAAACGTTATCCACTTTGACCGCACTTTAATTTTTCTTGAAGATATTTCACTTCGTTTAAAAACTTAGGAATTCCTTGCACCACCAAAATTGCCGTATCTTCATCGTAAGTATGGCTAGTTCGGCTACGCATTTCACGATACTGTTTCCAATCTAACCATTCGCCTTGCAATAATCCATATTCATTGCCTGTACGAATAAGATCCTGAAAGCTGATACCCTCATAAAGTTCTGGATTGGGCGAAATTGCAACTAAATGACGCTTTAACATTTTATGGCTGAGTTCATAGGTAAATTCAAAGCGTTGAATTAAACCATCACGAATCTGAATATCGTTAATATCTTGCAGATAACGATTTAGCCCTTCCTCTAAACGGAAAATCGCTTTTTCCAATGGTGTAAAATCAAGCATAATTATTGTTCTCCACAGAACATTAATTGTTCGTAACAATTTGTAAAACCAACGCCAATACCGCCGGCAACCCTTGCTTTACCAAAATACCCTTATTAGCGGTGATTGAGCCAAAAATTGCGGCAATTACCACACAAACTAAAAAGAAATAAATCACTGAAATTTGTTGAATGACATAACCAAAAATAATCCCGGCAGCCAGAAAGCCGTTGTATAAACCTTGATTGGCAAACATCACTTTCACTTTCTGTTGGGCGACAAATTCATCCGTTAAACCAAAAATACGTTTGGCTGTTTTTCCTTCAATAGCAAATATTTCTAAATAAAGAATATAGAAATGTTCGAGTGCCACAAGGGCAGTCAAAATATGGGCTAAAATTTCCACTATAATAACTTCGCCGCCGCTTTATCCAAATACCACTCCGTTATGCCATTTTGTGCTTTAATTTTCGCTGCCGGATAAGGCAAATTTTCAGCCGATGTGGTTTGGATTTCTTTCAAAATCTCCGCTTTTCCTTCCCCTGTCACAAGATAGGTAATGCGTTTTGCTTGCTTGATCAGTTTTGCCGTTTTGGAAATGCGGATTTGCCCACTTTCAGGGTGTTTTGCAATCACCGCAAGATTTTCATCATCAAAATTGGTTTGGTGAGGAAATAACGAAGCGGTATGCCCGTCTGCCCCCATACCTAAAATAATCCAATCAAAAACACCGTCAGAAATGACCGCACTTAGTTCTTCTTGGAAACGTTTTAGTTCAACCTTCGGTTCATTTTCGCCACGAATTCGATGAATATTCTCTGCGGGAATTTGAATATGATCAAATAACAATTTTTGCACTTCGCCATAATTACTTTCCGGATCTTGTGCCGCAACCATTCGCTCATCGCCCCACCAGAAATGGAGGTTTTGCCAGTTAATTGCGGTTTGGTATGGGAACTGTGATAAGGTTTTAAATAATAATTTTGGTGTAGAGCCACCGGAAAGGGAGATATGCACGGGATGGGCTGATTGGCTATAAATCACAAATTCTTGTGCAATTTTTTCAACCGCTTGCTGTGCCGTAGAGAACGTGATCGTATTCATTTTATTCCTATAAAAGTGCGGTCAGATTTTCCAGTATTTTTTTAGGGAAAAGAAAAACGGATAACCAAACCGATGATAAAATTGCAGGTATTCTATCATAGCAAAGAGGTTAAGTTATCCATTTGAAATAAGAAATTATTAATTAAATTAACGTTATCGCAAAAGTTGTTTTAATTGTGCTGCACTTGGCGAGACAACCGGCAAAAATGCCCCTTCATTCCAACGCCGAACAAAGCTCAATGATGAGTTTTTCAAATAAGCCGCACCGCCACTTGCTTCTAACTCCAACAATAAACTTTTAGCCACGAGATCAACCACCTCTAAACGTAGTGCCAGTAGTTCTTTTGGACGCTCAATAAAATATTGTTCTTCCGTCAATCCATGGTACAAACGCTGTTTGAGAGAAGCAAAATGCTCGCTTATTTGTTGCCAATCTACCACTAATGACTCACGATAAGTTAAACGTTGTTCTACTTCTTGCAATGAACGTTTTGCTAATCCTAGTGCCAAGCCAAATTGGTAACCTAAAAAATAAGGGCGAGTTTGAGCTAAAAAGTCGGGGGCATTATCAGATAAAACCCATTCCGGCTTTAGTTCCACCTCATTAAACGTTAGACTCGCAGTGTTTGCGCCTTGTAACGCGATAAACTCTAAATCAGCCGAACGAACTAACCCAATAGTATCTGATGGAATCGCAATAACCCAAGGCGCCTGATTTTCTAAACCCGCACAAAATACAGCAAGAAACCGATCTTTTCTCACATTGGTTACCCAAGGTAACTTGCCATTTAAATAATATTTACCGTCTTTTTGTATAATTTTTACGTTTAATTCCTCCAAGTTCGCCAAATATTTCACCGTGTTGGAAAGCCCTGTCGCCCCAGCAATATTGGCATTAATGAGGTCATTTAAATAATGTTCTCTAAAATAGGGATTTGAGCTAATTAAAATTTGTTTAATAAAGGTATAATGTCCCCATGCAATAAAACTGGCCGTCAGTGAATGCGATGCCAACTCTTGCAATATTTCAACAACATCCTTAGCTTCACCATCTAGGCCACCGAATGCTTGTGGGATACCAATTTTGAATGCGTCTTCATCCGCAATGCGTTTTAGTAAACCCTCCGATAAGGCTGACGATTTTTGATCTAATTCATTTGCGTTATTTTCTAACCAATGAAGAAAAGTGTCTGAAAAAAATGCCATTTCTATTCTCCTTATGTAATTTAACTAATATTCAAATTACTATAGAAAAATAGGACTGTATAAGATCAATTATTTATATGATATATATTTTAAATATAGGATGGAGGGTAAAGGTTATTCATCTAAAGAAAAGTAGGATTTTTATTATAAATAAGTATAAGTTATCTTAAATTAATATAAGATTAAAACAGCAAAGGACGTGAAACTTGAATTTCACGTCCCCCAATATCATTTAAATTTTCTTCTTCATTAATCCGCTCGGTTTACGCCATACTTTGCCTTGTCTCGCAATGAGTTTATCCGCCGCCACCGGCCCCCAAGTACCGGCTTCGTATTCATGAATCCGTCCACCGTTGGCTTTGTAATCCAAAATTGGTTGAACGAATTTCCATGCGGCATGAACGGCATCTGTACGGGCGAATAGGGTTGCATCACCTTTCATCGCATCTAGCAATAAACGCTCATAGGCAGTCAAGACTTGTGCGCCGGCAAGATCCGCATAGCGGAAATCCATTGATACTTCTTTGGCTTCAAAGCCTGCACCCGGTTTTTTCAAACCAAAACGCATTGAAATGCCTTCATCCGGTTGAATACGGATAATGAGTTTATTTTCCGGTGCATTTTGACTGAATACCGGATGTGGTGTCGTTTTAAAATGAATCACAATTTCAGTCACACGAGCAGGTAAGCGTTTCCCCGTACGCACATAGAAAGGCACACCTGCCCAACGCCAGTTTTCGATTTCACAACGCAGTGCCATATAAGTTTCCGTGTGTGAATCTGCCGGTACACCTTTTTCTTCTAAATACCCTTTCACTATGTTGCCATTCACTTCACCGGCAGTATATTGACCCAACACTAAATTATGTTCCACATCTTCTTGTGTAAGTGGACGTAAACAGTGCATCACTTTTGCCACTTCATCACGCATAGAATCCGCATTAATGATTGCCGGTGGTTCCATTGCCACCATGGCAAGTACTTGCAATAAATGATTTTGGAACATATCCCGCATTGCGCCCGAGCCGTCATAATAGCCGCCACGTTCTTCAACGCCAATGGATTCAGCACCGGTAATTTCCACATAATCAATAAAATTACGATTCCAAAGGGGTTCAAACCAACCGTTAGAAAAACGCAACACGAGCAAGTTTTGCACGGTTTCTTTACCAAGATAGTGATCAATACGATAGATTTGATGTTCTTCAAAGAAACGGTGAATTTGCACATCTAACACTTGTGCGGTTTTTTCATCGTAACCAAAAGGTTTTTCTACGATAATACGCTTCCAACCATATTCTTCCGTATTTAACCCATGTGCCGCCAAACATTCGGGAATCACACCATAAAGACTTGGTGGGGTGGACATATAATAGAGTGTGTTGCCACAGGTTTGATATTTATCGTGTAATTCGTCCAAACGAGGGACTAATTTGCCATAATCATCGGCATCTGCCGTATTGACGGATTGGTAATACAGATGATGACAAAATTCATCAAGGGTTTCTGGTGTGGTATCTTCATTCTTGATTAAAGCTTCACGCATTTTTGTACGGAAAGTTTCATCATTAAGTTCCGAACGCGCCACGCCAAGCACAGAAAAGTTCTCACCCAATCTTCCGATTTTGAAAAGATTATAAAGAGCCGGAATGAGTTTTCGGTGGGTTAAATCACCGGATGCGCCAAAAATGACGATACAGCTGTTCTCAGTTTGCATAATTATCCTTGTAAAAATACCGAGTGAAATGACGGGCTATTCTAACGAAAATTCCCCCTCTAACCAATCAATTAAATCGAAAGATAGATGTCCAACCTATAGATTTATCCGCCACCATCACAAAAGCGGGATTAATTAAGGTTTCACGTTGGTTGTATGTCAGCGGTGCAAATTGCGGATCAAAAATTTGCCCGTTCGTTTCCCCCAATAACACTTCCGCCCCTGCCGTATCCCATTCGCCGGTTTGCCCCAAACGGATATAGCAATCTACAATGCCCTCCGCCACTAAACCACTTTTTAAACTGCTCGACCCCATCACAACAAATTCACAAGGCAAATCTTTCGGTAAAATTGACCGTACTTTTTCCTGCGAGGTCGTTGCTCCCACTGCAATGCGTAATATTGGGGAACAAGAAGTGCGGTTAAAATCTGTGGTGTTTTTAGCCAATTTTTTGACTTGTTCACCCTGTTTTTTAAACGCACCAAAATCCTCCATCGCATAATAAGTGAGCGATAAAATCGGTGCATGGATAACGCTTAACACCGGTTTATTTTTACGTACGAGGGTGATTAGAACGGAAAATTGATCAGTGTGATTAATAAATTGTTGCGTACCATCAAGGGGATCGATGAGCCAATATTCTTTCCAAGTCTGTCGTTGCTCAAAAGAAATATCACAATTTTCTTCAGAAAGTACCGGCGTTTGAGGAAAAAGTGCGGTCAGTTTTTCCGTTAAAAATTGACTGACGAAAAGATCCGCTTCGGTGACCGGTGTATTATCTTCTTTAATTTGTACATCAATATGCTGCTGATAAAAACGTTGTAGATGCTTACCGGCTTGGTAAGCAATCAATAGAACTTGATTCAGTAAATGTTCATTGAGTGGCAACATAAAACCTCCCGACAATATTTTTCATCACGATTTGGTTTTGGGTAATAAAAATGGCAAGACAAAGAGAGAATAAAACACTATACCGCACATATTTAATAGTCCCAGCACTAGCCCATCTTTAATTAACCATGTCCAGATTGATATATCCGGTTCTTTTATTACGACCAATAAATAAGCAATGAAATAAAAATAGAAAAAACCGATCAATGATGAACATAGCACAATCGATAGGATATTATAGCGTACATAGCGATATTTAGTGGCGACCAAGGCAATCAGAAAAGCGGGGATGGTTGCTAGGATAAAAGCAATGAAAAGGTAGTGGCTAAAAGGTACGCTTACATCAAGATCCCAATCCAAAAACCAAAATAATGCGGTAGCTAATCCTTGCAAAATCAACGGAAATAAAATTAATGCTTTGCGATAACGTTTCATAAAATCTCCCTACAATTTCTTATGATGATTTGGTTTTTGGCAAGAGCCAAGGCAGTATAAACAAAGTGCAAAATGTCATAAAGCACATACCCAATAAAGCTCCCCAGAATGAAATAGTAAACTCAATAAGAGAGATGATGGTGAGATAATAAAAAAAACTCACTAATGCTGAGCATAGTACAATAGCGGCAATGTTATAGCGCATATAACGGAATTTAGTGGTGATCAGGCTAATCAAAAAAGCGGGAATCGCCACGAGAATAAAAACGACAAGAAAATTTTGGATAAAAGGCGTTTGGTAATATGGATCCGCATTCGCATTCAAAAACTCTACAAGAGCGGTTGCTAACCCTTGCAAGATAAGAGGAAATAAAATTAATGCGTTAAGATAAGGTTTCATAAAAAATAGGCTATCAGGAAAGATAGCCTATTTTAAAGGAATTTTAAGGATTAATCAGATTTTTTCGCACGTAATACACGAGAAGCAAAAATGATGATTCCAGCAATAAATACGGTTAAGCCTAACAATTCACCGATACTTCCCCAATTTTCAAGGTTAAGTGCCAGTGGGGCTTCGGAACCGCCGGATGTAACGGAAGCCGCAATAATAAAGGCAAGAATCACCCCCATTAAACTTTCCCCCACAATTAATCCTGCCGAGAAAAGCGTACCAAAACGTTCCGCTTTAGCCGAAATTTGTTTATCGCCGGTACGTGCGGCATAGTTTGCAATATGGCGGTTAATAAACCAGGCTAAGAATGCTCCAACGACAACCGGTGTATTAATGGATGGTGGCAAATAGATACCAATCCCCACCGCTAATACCGGTAATGCAAAGGCTTTATTGCTCACCTTTTTCAAGAAGGCATCAATAATAATTAACACCGCACCTAAACCCACGCCGGTTAAAATGTATGTCCATTCTAATTGGTTGGTAAAGATACCTTGCGAGATAGTCGTCATAATTGTGGCTTGCGGTGCGGAAAGTGCTTGGGTCGGATCCATATCCGGACGAGGTAATGCGCCGCTGAAACCATAAGCGTGATATAAAATTTCCAATACCGGTGCAATCACCAGTGAGCCGACAAAACAACCTATAATCAAAGCCACTTGCTGACGCCACGGTGTGGCTTCAACCAATAGACCTGTTTTTAAATCTTGTAAGTTATCATTAGAAATCGTTGCGGTGGTTAATACAATGGACGCGGTAAACAGCGTAAGTGCGGTTAAAAATTTCTGACCATCTGAGGTTTCAAATAAGCCCGTAGCATTACCGATAGAAACCAATACAAGAGAAATCACAATCACCGAAATAATCCCGATACCGGAAATTGGGCTGGATGATGACCCCACTAACCCCGCCATATAACCGGAAGCTGCTGCCACAAAAAAGCCGATAAATACGGCGAGGAAGGTACAAACCACCACCAATAAAATAGAAAGTTCCGGTGAAATAGGCGCAGCTGCAATAAAGTGATGGAGTGAAATCACGATCAACGCAACGGTTGCAATAAGGATATAAATCATGGTTTTTGGTGAGAGATCAATATCAATGCGATGAGCCGATTCCGATTGACCATTTTTCAGCATACGGAATGAATGCACCATGCCTTCTACCATAGGTTTCATTAAAACTAATAATGTCCAGATTGCGGCAATCCCGATAGTTCCCACACCAATAAAGCGGACTTTGGTTTTCCATGTACTCATGGCAAAATCGATTAAGCCCATATCTGTCGGCATATCACCGGACATGGTAAAGAATGGAACGGCAACGCCCCAAGTCAGCACCAACCCGACTAACATGGCAATCCCGCCGACGATACCAATCAAATAACCGGCACCTAACAACGCAAGAGAGAAGCCCATTGGTAATTGGAAAGCGGCTTTACCGGTTTGAATCCATGCACTCGCACCATCCGCCATCACACGTAAGCCATTTGTTAAAAACGCTACTACACCGGCTAATACACCGCCATACGCAATGTCTTTTACCCCTGTATCACCTTTATTATGATTTCCCGCCTTTAAAATCTCAGCGGCGGCAACCCCTTCCGGATAAGGTAAATCACTATTCACCACCATCGCACGACGTAATGGAATAGTGAACAATACCCCTAATGTTCCGCCGGAAGCACAAATCAACATGGTTTGCCAAAATGGAAAATCGTTCCAGTATCCCATCATTAATAAACCCGGCAAAACGAAAATAACAGAAGATAAAGTACCGGCTGCGGAAGCCTGAGTTTGAACCATGTTATTTTCTAAAATACTGGAATCTTTAAAGAATTTTAACACTGCCATAGAAATAACTGCGGCAGGAATGGAAGAAGCAAAAGTCATCCCGACTTTTAATCCTAAATAGACGTTAGATGCAGTGAAAATCACCGTAATTAACGCCCCGAGAATCATCCCACGAAACGTGAGTTCTTTTAAATTTGAATGAGGCATAATGTTTCCTTGGGTTAAATAACAAGGCGTTCACTTTCCCAAGAAATGCTAAAAAACTCAAGAATTATTTTAATATTTCCTCAATTAAAGTAGAAAATATTTAATAAATTATATCTTTATCAGAAAAATTATTAATATTTATTCTCCTCGGCAGTTCAAATAATCTCTTAAAGTATAAAGTGCGGTCAAATTTCGGGCTTCATTAAAATTAGGATCGCGAATCAATTCATCTAAGTTAGAGAGCGGAAAACGAACCAATTCCAACGGTTCGGGCTCATCCCCTTCAAGTTTACAGGGGTAAAAATCCTGCGCGACAAAAATATGCATTGGATTACGCATATAACTCGGACTGGTTATGACTGTACGCAAAAAATGAAACTGTTTTGCACCCAAGCCAATTTCTTCTTTTAGCTCACGATTTGCCGCCTCTTGCGGGATTTCCCCCATATCTACGCCACCTTTTGGAAAACCAAGCTCGTAACGTTCCGTCCCCACGGAGTATTCTCTAATCAGTAAAAGATCATTTCCATCAATCGGCACAATCATCACAGCCTGATGTGACCCGGGTTTAAAACGTTCGTAGGTTCGCTTTTCACCGTTACTAAATTCTAAATCAACCGCATGAATTTCAAATAAACGGGATTTTGCGACTGTGCGTGTAGATAAAATTTTCGGTAACGACGTTTGATCATCCGACATCATAGGTTTTCCTTTATTTTGTGATACCATGGGTGCAAACTGTATCACAAATTAAGCAAAGAGAGATCGTAAATGGAAGAAAAAGACGTTCGCCTCGATAAATGGTTATGGGCAGCCCGTTTTTATAAAACCCGCAGTATTGCCAAAGCAATGATTGAGGGAGGTAAGGTACATTACAACGGACAACGCGCAAAAGTGAGCAAAATTGTGGAAATCGGGGCAATCTTAAAATTACGCCAAGGCAATGAAGAGAAAGAAGTAGAGATACTGGCATTAAGCGACCAACGCCGTGGCGCGCCCGAAGCACAATTGCTTTATCGTGAAACGGATCAAAGTGTGAAAAAACGGGAAGAAATGACATGGGCAAGAAAAAATAACGCCCTTGCAATGCCCCACCCCGACCGCCGCCCGAATAAAAAAGAGCGTCGGGATTTGTTGAAGTTTAAGCATCAGGTATAAAAAAGTGCGGTTAAAAATCTAGTAATTTTTCAACCGCACTTTCTTTTTTAAGAGAATATTAAATGACGGACTCCAATGCCCAAAGTTCTTGCAAACTTTCACGTCGGCGGATTAAATGCGCTTTATCGCCATCCACTAACACTTCGGCTGTACGCGGGCGGGAATTGTAGTTGGAAGACATACTCGCCCCATAAGCGCCGGCAGAACATTGTGCGATATAATCCCCCTCGGCAATGGCAAGTTCTCGCTGTTTGCCTAAAAAATCCGAGGTTTCGCACACCGGCCCGACTACATCGTAAACCACTTTTTCACGTACTAAAGTGCGGTCAATTTCCACAATATTCATATAAGCCTCATACAATGCCGGACGAATCATATCGTTCATACCGGTATCTGTGATGGCAAAATTGCGGCTTTCGTTACTTTTCAAATACTGGACTTTTGCCACCAAAATGCCGGCATTGGCGGTGATTGCCCGTCCCGGTTCAAGAATAATTTCAAGATCCTGATAATCTTTTAATTTTTCCAACAGGGCTTTGGCATACTCGCTGGGATGAGGTGGGTTTTCATTGGTATAAGTCACCCCTAAACCGCCGCCTAAGTCTAAATGTTTCAAGGCAATGCCATCTTGTTTGAGTTGTTCCATTAACACAATTAGACGATCTGTCGCATCTAAAAAGGGTTGTAATTCTGTGAGTTGCGATCCGATATGACAATCCATTCCTGTGATCTTCACATTCGGTAGGCTTGCTGCCAGCTTATAGACTTCAAGGGCTTCGTCCACGCTGACACCAAATTTATTCTCTTTTAAACCGGTGGAAATATAGGGGTGCGTGTGCGCATCTACATCAGGGTTTACACGCAAAGAAATCGGTGCAATTTTTCCCATTTCGCCGGCAATGAGGTTGATGTGGTGAAGTTCAGACACTGATTCCACATTGAAACAACGAATCCCCACTTCTAACGCACGCATAATCTCTTCTCGGGATTTTGCGACACCGGAAAAAACGACTTTCGAAGCATCCCCCCCTGCCACCAATACGCGTTCCAATTCACCTTGCGAGACAATATCAAAACCTGAACCTAATTTTGCCATAACACTTAATACCCCAATGTTAGAGCAAGATTTCACGGCAAAACAAATTAAATGGGGATGTGAACCTAACGCCTCATTAAACGCATGCCAATGACGTTCCAGGGTCGCACGGGAATAGATATAAAGGGGCGTACCGAACTGTTCGGCAAGTTGTTGTACCGGCAGTTGCTCGGCATAGAGTTGATTATTTTGATATTGAAAAAAATTCATATTATGTCTCACCAATTATGGATTTTGTTGGGTTTGCTCTTTTTCCGGAAAATACAATGGGCCTTTTACACCACAACCTGTCGCTAAGGTACAAACTGCACTTAATACTAAAATTGACAATAATTGTTTCATTTTTTCTCTCCCACTCATCGTTAAATCCGCCTTTCACAAGGGGGCAAAAGGCTTTATAATCTGCCGCATTCTATCAGATTTGAAAGGAAAAACTTTATGAATGTTGCAGAATTTCATCAAAACATTGAACAAATTTGGCAAAAAATTGAAGAAGAATTAGAAGAGCAAGGTGCCGATGTGGATTGTGAAACTCAAGGTGCTGTGTTTACTATGACCTTTGGTAATCGCACACAAATTGTTATCAACAAACAAGAGCCTTTGTTTGAACTTTGGCTTGCCAGTAAACTAGGCGGTTTTCATTTTGCCTTCAAAAATGGTGAATGGATTTCCAATGACGGTAAAAATTTTTGGGCGAGTTTAACAGAAGCCTGTGCTGCACACGGTGAAGCTATCCAATTCTAATATGTCCCACACATCCCCTTCCCCAAAAACTCCGGAAAAACCGACCGCACTTTCCGTGCTAAATTCAGTGTTTGGTTATCAATCTTTCCGCAAAGGGCAGGAAGAAGTGATCAATGCCGCATTGAATGGACAAGATTCACTGGTAGTGATGGCAACGGGGAATGGTAAATCGCTCTGTTATCAAATTCCAGCGCTCTGTTTTAATGGGCTTACGCTGGTGATCTCCCCTCTCATATCCTTAATGAAAGATCAGGTAGATCAGTTACAGGCCAATGGTATTGAGGCAGATTTTCTCAATTCCAGCCAAACATTAGAACAGCAGCAACAAGTACAGAATAAGCTGATTTCTGGGACGCTTAAACTCCTTTATATCTCACCGGAAAAGGTGATGACGAACAGTTTTTTCCAGCTGATTTCCTATTGCCAAGTCAGTTTCATCGCGATTGATGAAGCACACTGCATTTCCCAATGGGGACACGATTTCCGCCCCGAATATACCCAACTTGGCGGGTTAAAATCCAGTTTTCCGAATGCACCTATTATGGCACTCACCGCAACGGCGGATTACGCGACGCGCCAAGATATTCTTACTCATCTCAAACTGCAAAATCCTTACAAGTATATTGGTAGTTTTGATCGCCCAAATATTCGTTACACGCTGGAAGAAAAATTTAAACCCATTGAGCAACTTGCCCGTTTTGTGTTAGCTCAAAAAGGCAAAAGCGGTATTGTTTATTGTAACAGTCGTAATAAAGTCGAACGAATAGCAGAAAGTTTACGCCATAAAGGGATATCCGCAGCAGCTTACCATGCAGGAATGGAAACCGCACAGCGTGAGCGTGTGCAACAGGATTTTCAACGTGATAATGTGCAAGTGGTAGTCGCAACCATTGCTTTTGGTATGGGAATCAATAAATCCAATGTCCGTTTCGTAGCGCATTTTGATTTACCTCGCAGCATTGAATCTTACTATCAGGAAACCGGTCGTGCGGGACGGGATGACTTACCCGCCGAAGCCGTATTATTTTATGAACCGGCAGACTATGCTTGGTTACAAAAAATCTTACTTGAGAAACCGGAAACACCCCAACGACAAATTGAGCAACATAAATTAGAAGCCATCGGTGAGTTTGCCGAAAGCCAAACTTGTCGTCGCTTGGTGTTGCTTAATTATTTCGGTGAACATCGCCAAACACCCTGCAATAACTGCGATATTTGTTTAGATCCACCGAAAAAATATGATGGTTTAGTGGATGCGCAAAAAGTGATGTCCACTATTTACCGAGTAGGGCAATGTTTCGGGGCACAATATGTGATTGGCGTATTACGAGGAATGCAAAATCAGAAAATCCTCGAACGTCAACACGATAAACTTAGCGTTTATGGTATTGGGAAAGATAAGAGTAAGGAACATTGGCAATCGGTGATTCGCCAATTGATTCACCTAGGTTTTATACAGCAAGTGATCGGAGAGTTTAACACCACCTTACAACTCACAGAAAATGCCAAACCCGTGCTAAAAGGAGAGATACCGTTGGAACTCGCCATGCCACGTATTTCCGCAATTAGCAAAATTGCTCACAGCCCACAACGAAGCACGATGGTTAATTACGATAAAGATCTGTTTGCCCGTCTGCGCTTTTTACGCAAACAAATCGCCGACAAGGAAAATATCCCACCCTATATCGTGTTCAATGATGCAACACTACAAGAGATGGCACAATATATGCCGACCTCTAATATTGAAATGCTGCAAATTAACGGCGTGGGCACAATAAAATTGGAACGATTTGCCCAACCTTTTATAAATTTGATTAAAACACACCAGAAAGCCCTGACAAAGACTGAAATAGACTAAAAAGTTCAATTTATTCTGCGAGCCTTTAGGATTTATTAAATTTATTCTAGTCTCACAAAGAAGAAATTTTTACACAGACAAGATGAGCTCATCTTGTAGAATATTTCCTATATTGTTAGAAAGATAAAAAAATCTGGTGTAGTAGAGATAGTTGATCAAAATAGGGTTAAAGCCTTATAGGGAAGAGAATTTGGTGTACTTGTTTTAATAGATCAAGTTTCTTTTATAATCGGATCACCAAAACTGAAAAAGATATTTACTAGTTATTGGCATTAATAAACTATGCTAAAAAAGCTATAAAATTCAATCAATTACTTGTAATGGCAGGCAAGGTTTCTGGCTATTCCCATAAGTTTACCAATTTCCTCAGTTGCGTTGGTTATCCATAAATGAACAAGAACACCTAAAGCAAAATCAAGATGATTTATTTTGTTTCGAAAATATACTGAATTATAGATAGAAAAAACAAATAATAGATTAGAAGGACTATTTAGTAAACCTAAGAATAAATTATCCGTTCACAATGGATTGACGAAGTATTATAAGATTATTCTTATTAAAGATTTTAAATAAATAAACGGGGTATAAGACCGAGCTAAAATTTAGGTTGGCCTTCTCCTCTGAGAATCTTGTCGACAAACAGGACATTTTTGGGCGTATCCTGTAAACAAAAATCCCCAAGCTCATCAACTCGGGGATTTATGGGTAATAAAGCCCTGGCGGTGCCCTACTCTCACATGGGGATA
>NZ_SPPO01000011.1:0-60371 GCF_004570945.1 Pasteurella sp. WM03 | reverse complement strand
AGCAAGGAAAATCAAGCCTGATAGCTGGGTTTATACCGATACTTATCGTAGTTATGATGCCCTTGATGTAAGCGAATTTCACCACGAACGGATTAACCATTCAGAGTTGTTTGCGGTGAAACAAAACCATATCAATGGAATTGAAAATTTTTGGAGTCAAGCTAAGCGGATACTTCGAAAATATAATGGAATAGACCGAAAAAGTTTTCCTTTATTCTTGAAGGAATGTGAATTTCGGTTTAACTTTGGCACACCAAAAGAGCAGTTAAAAACATTGCGAAAATGGTGTGAAATTTAGGGCTAATCTACGTCAGCCCCAAAACTTAACTGGGCGTTTTACCCCAACATCGTTGGCAAGCTGAAATGAGAGAGAAATCTGTATAGTTTTACCTTAATTTAAACAGTGGACGAGATTATCATTATTTTTGGATATATGGCAAATACACAACATCATATTTTGATAAAACAGTAGGGAGACGCCGAGTATCCCAAATCAAGGAGTTCGATATATTATCGGTTGCCTACTCAATGCACTTTGGTTTTACGTTTTCAAAGTTTATGCCGTTGCGATATATTCTGCCAATTAACATCATTCATAAAAACGCTCGATTACTTTTGATAAAAATAATAGGCTTCATCAATAGAGGAAAAATGGTGCATTTTACCCTCTTGCAACACCATCGCATTATCACAGTATTCTTTGATTACCGTAGGGCTATGAGAAACTAAGATAATGGCGCGATCTTTGCGTTTTTCAAATAACTCATACTTACATTTTGCCGTAAAACGGGAATCTCCCACCGCAATGACTTCATCAATTAAATAGCAATCAAATTCTACCGATAAGGAAATAGCAAAGGCAAGCCGCGCTTTCATTCCCGACGAATAACTTTTTACCGGCTCGTATAAATAGTTCCCTAACTCAGAAAATTCTTCGGTAAAGTCTTTCATTGTTTGAAAATCACTGCTGTAAATGCGGCTAATAAATCGCAAATTATCTAATCCTGTCAGACTGCCTTGAAATGCACCGCTAAAGGCTAAGGGCCAAGAAATACTCATTTGACGCTCAATACTTCCTTCAGTTGGTGGCTCGACTCCACTCAATAAGCGGATCAAAGTCGATTTACCAGCGCCGTTACGTCCCAATATGCCTATTTTTTCTCCTTTTTTAAGTTCAAAACTCACGTCCTCAATAACGGTTTTCCAGCCGTCCCGAATTCGATAGCGTTTGCTTAAATTTTTTACCCTAATCATTGCGGTTCGATTCCTTTACTAAAATGTCTCACCATTAATAGTCCGATTAATAGCATTGCGATATCACATACAATCAAAAAAAGCGGGCTTTCGTAGGTTTGGACGCTTTCGCCAAAATAGCCGCGGCGAAACATTTCCGTTCCATTTATCATCGGTATCCATTTTGCTATGGGTTGCACTTGCGGCGGTAATGAGTGAACGAAAAAAAATGCCCCCGACAAAGGTATCATAACAAAACTGACCGTTCCCCATAATTTGCCGAAAACCTCAAACTTTTGCGCAATAGAACAAATAATCAGCCCCAGCCCAAAGGCGAAAAATGTCATTAATGTCCAAGCAAATATCATATAAAGAATATCCTGCGGCAAACTAATCCAGCCGATAATGATTAAAACAAACATAATCAGGATCTGGGCAATTGTCGCTCCGGCAACTTCCAATAACATTCGGGCAAAAATGGTATCTAACGGACGCACATTACGGTGATACAGCAGACTAAGGTTGGCAGAAATAGCCCCGATCGCTCTATTTGACGCATTACGCCACATCATCATTAATGGATAACCTGTAATGGCAAAGGCAACAATATTTAATGTTGAAACGCGATCGGCGCGTAAATACTTCCACATGAATGTGATAAATAAAGTCAATAACAGTGGTTCGACAAACAACCATAGGAAGCCAATATTTTTCCGCCCGTAGCGGGTAATGATTTCACGCATTAATAATGCGCCCAAAACTCGCCGTTGTATGACTCTAGAGCGTTTAAATGTCGTTCTGTCTCCATAACGCATTAGTTTTTATGCTCCTTAATTCCTGCGATAATTAAACTTAACAAGCCGTATAACATCAGTCCGATAATCAATGTCGCTAAGATATTATAAAGGCGATAAGGTTCTAACGCCCAGTCAGGTTTACTCGGCTGGTTAATAATTTCTAGGTAAAGTTGTTGGCGATCCGCCTCATTTCTGGCATTTTGTAATGAGGTAATTGCTGTTGCCAACATTTGTTGTGCCAGCTCGTTACTCATTAATAAGCGTTGGTACTCCGGCGATTGGGTTACTAAAGAATCGTTACTGCCAGCCAGTAATTTAATTTGTTGCGTCATTTCTTCCGTTAAACTTTTTTGGCGCATTTTTAATGCGGCGACTTGGGGATTATCCGGCGTAATAGATTGTAATTGAGCTAATTGAGTTTCCACCTTAATAATTTCGCTTTTTAAGGTAGAAATCAGCGAAACTTGTACACCGGATTGTGCAGGCAAATCATAGATTTTATGCTGAATACGGTATTGGCTTAGTGCGTCAGCGCTGTCATTTGCCATTTTTTCCGCATCGACAACTGCTTGTTCCGCGTAATTTAAGGTATCTTTTCTCGCTCTTTCATTTAAGCGGTTAATTAGATCTTCCCCTTGCTTTAACAATTCAATATTAATTTTTTGTCCTTCTTCAGCGGCAAATGCTCGAACCCGTAGTGTTGCAATACCAGAAATAGAATCAAAATCTACCGTCAAGCGTTCTTTAAAATAACGATAAAAAGCTTCTTGTGAATCGTTGATTCCGAATGCATTAAAGCGACTGAGTAAATCCCCATTATTTTCATAATATCCACGAATCGGCAATTGTTGTTGTAATTGCTCCAATGCCGTTCGGGAACGGATATATTCCTGCACCGAATAGGTATCATCTTGAGCCCTTGCAAAACCGGTATTTTGCAATAATGCCCCGACGCCGCTTAATGCGGCTTGATTGCGTGGAGAACGCACAACAAAACTGGATTCTGAAATATAAACATCCGCAGCAAATAAAATAAAATAAAGTGCGGAAAAGAATGTCGGGATAATCACTGTTATCCACAACAACGGCTTTATACGTTTAAAGAGCGGTCGTTTTTTTGCGAGTTTATTATTCTGCACCATTTTTATACCTCTTATAAATTATTTACGCTGTTCACTGTACTCGTGATAGGCGATGTAATAGAAAAGATCATTCTTAGGAATTTTTGAAATTCCGCTAACGGTGCATTAGAAACATACACAATATCCTTATCTTTCACCGGGAAACGCTGAATTAAGAACATTGATTTCGGTTCAAGCAAATTCGCGCGATAAACCGTCGGTACATCCATCCCTGTTTTATATCCCCGTTTGCTCCAATCCTGTTGTTGTGCTGAATTAAGCTGCGCAAAAGGCACATAACGGAAAACAAAAATACCGCGCGGATCCGAACGCGTATCAATAAGTCCGCCCATTTTCCCGATAGCTTCTGCCAATGTCAGACCTTTTGTTGAAAATTTCATTTGTTGGTTATTGCCGACAGCACCTAATCCAGTAAAGCTATAAGGTGTGGTTAATAACGAGACCACATCGCCTGCCTGTAACAAAATGTTTTGATTCGGGTCTGCAATTAACGTTTCAAAAGGTAAGGTCTTGACTTGATTGGTTCTGGTTAACTGAATGGTAATATCCTGAATATCGGCAGGTGAACCGCCAACCGCTGCAACGGCGTCCAATACTCTTTCTCCGCTTGGTGTCAGCGGCATACGGATACTGTTTCCTTGGCGAATAACGGTAACATCTGATGATTGGTTATTAACAATTCTTACCAACACTTGAGGCTGGTTCGCTTTACGCTTCAATACTGCCGTAATCTGAGCTGCAATCGACTCTGGCGTTTTTCCCTTCACAGAGATATTGCCGACAAAAGGTACGGAAATCATCCCTTTTGTGTTAATAGTTTGAGGAGGAAGTTGAGTTAAATGTCCCGTTCCTTGCCCTTCACTACTGAATGTACCGCCAAAAAGTACGGCAGGAGGCGCTTCCCAAATTGAAATTTCCAATACATCACCCACATTCGCCACACCGGAATAACCATTCGTTTGGGCTAAATGATCAAATCCGGAAAAAAGCTGGTTCTGTTGTAACTGATAAAGTGTTTGAACTGAGTTTTCGTCCAACTCAACCACATTAACATTTCTGCTTTGGTTATTTAAGTCCAAAACCCTACTATGATTAGGACCCGAAGTCGGAAGCGTTGAGCATCCACTAATAAATGCCGATACGACAGAGAAAATAATGTATAGTTTTTGTAATTTCATAGGATAAAAATTATTAAAATTCAGAAAGTAACACAACACTATACATTCTATCCTAAAACAAATAATAATAAAATAATGATAGACACAATAAAGCCAAATCACTATAATCCACACAAATTGGTACTCTTGATTTACATAACGTCGTAAAGTGGGATACATGTTTCTAGTTTTACCCCAAATAATTATTAGTTGTTCTAAGACACTATTTTCGAGAGCATACTATCCAAGTCAATCTTCTAAAATATTACTGTCCTATCCATTTAATCATTTTTTACCTTCTTCATTGATGAAAGGATATGGATATAAAGATTACTAGTTTAAATCGGTTATTCCTAGTTTCTTACAATACAAAAGGATGAGAAACAACGTTAATTTTCTTTTTGCTTCTAATCAAAGAGTGGAGATCTTTGTTGTAAGACTAAAATGATATAAGGGAAAAAGTGAGTAAAATTATTATCGTAGGATATAATTCCTGTAGCTGTGAACGAGTTGAAAAGATGTTTAATTGCTATGGAATGAAATTAGCATTACCTTCTCTAAAAGAGAAGCTAACACCTATTGAAATAAGTAAATTATGGCAAGAGGAGATTTCAAACGAAACTGAAAATAAAACGAAGGTTTCTTATTTCCCCGTACAAATATCAAACAAAAAACGAAATAGATATTCTCCGCGACAATTAAAGAAAGCTATAAGGAAAACTGAAACCAAGAAATTATTAAAACAAAATTACTCTTCTATAATAAATGATATAGCATTGAATTTAATAAATGCTAACATATCTCAAGATTTTTGGGGGTGGGCCGATAGTAAAGCTATAAATTTATTAGATTTTTGGAAAAAATTAGATTACGGTATAAAATTTGTTTTACTTTACGATAATCCTCAAAGTATCTTAATTAAAGGACTTAATGAAGGTGAAATAAAATGTAAGTATACTATCAAGAATAAACTAAATGAATATTTTGTCTATAATCAAAAATTAATCTCTTTTTTCAAGAAAAATAAGGAAATTTCTATTTTATTAAACACTCAAGAGCTAGAATCCTCAGATGGAAAGAGTCTTAAAAATTTTAACAAAAAATTAAATGTCACATTTAAAGATAATTCAATCACTTTACACAGAGGTATAGAACTCCCATTAGATATTGAACTTTCTAAATTTATTATCGATATATTCGTTCAGAGTGATCAGAATGTAACAAATCAATATCTTGAAATGCAAGAAATTGCTGATCTACCCTATAACATTTCAAATAAGTATCAATTAGACAGAGCGCTAAGAGCTTGGGAAGTCTTGGTAGAACAAAAAAATAGACTAAAACGTCAACAAGAAGAAAATGAGGCAATTAAATTTATTCAAGAAGATATTATTAACCAAAACAAGGAATTGAATACAGAAAATATTGAACTTAAGAAAATTCAATCTCAGTTACTTAAAGAGAACCTAGGATTATACCCAAAAACTTCTTTATCTGATGAAAATCAGAAGAATTTGGGAAAAGAAATAGAAATGATCTTAAAAATGTATGAGGAGATTAGAATTGAAAATGAAGAGTTATTTGCTCAGTTACATTTGGTACAAGTTGAATTAGAAAAAGTCTATAAGGACAATGAGCAATTAAGAACAAGACCTTTGTTATGGGGAGCCGCTAATAGAATAAGAAGTCAACTAAATTATAGAATTGGTCACACATTAATCCATAAAAGTAAAAATATATTTGGATTGTTATTCATGCCATTAATACTTTTATCTATATACTATCAATATAAAATGGACTATAGGAAAAATAAATGGGATAAAACACCACCTATTAGCGAGTACCAAGATGCTTATGAAGCAGAAAAGATAAAAAGACATTTATCCTACAAATTAGGATTTATATTTACAAAAAACATAAGAAACCCTTTAAGATGGATAATTCTTCCATTTTTAATTATGAGAGAAATAAAGACATTCAATAAAAAAAACAATTAGATAAGAGAGCCTTAAATTTATGAATATATTGTCAAAAGCAGTTCATGCATATACAGAAAAAGACTATCAAAATGCACTAAACTTATTTAGACAGGCTGGTAATCTTTATGGAGAACATATCGTTAAGTTTCATATTGATCGTTGTTTAACTTTTTTGAACCAACAACAAGTAACGATAAAAGAACAAAAAATTGAAGTCAAACACACCTTATCATCTAGAAGCGCTGTGATTATTTCTCCACAAACAAATCTGTCGATAGAGAATCTAGATATAGCAACACGAATATTGTTAGCGAATGAGAAAAAAACTATTTTAACTGAAGAACAAAAACAAAGCGATATTAGTCATTGGCAATTGTTAACAGCACAAAAATCTCAAAATGCAGAAACCAAAATAATAAAACCTATACCTGATGATTTTCCAAAAGATTTAACACTCGCTCCATTGCCTGAAAATCTCAATGATTTTAACTGGAATCTGAGACGAAAGCGTGGGATATCTAATCTCGCAAAAAGCAGCGGTTTATCAGTAATTGTTCCAACATTTAACCGAAGTCATATCCTTAACATAACTTTAGCTTGCCTTGTTAACCAAATGACTGATTACGATTATGAAGTCATTGTCGCCGATGATGGAAGTAAAGAAGATATTGCAAGCATAGTCAAACAATATGAGGATAAACTTGATATTAAGTATGTTCGCCAAAAAGACTATGGCTATCAGTTATGTGCGGTACGTAACCTTGGGTTACGCACAGCAAAATACGACTTTGTTTCTATTTTAGATTGCGATATGGCTCCCAACCCGAAGTGGGTTCAATCTTATATGGAATTATTATTAAAAGATGATGATGTTGCACTAATTGGTCCACGAAAATATATTGATACACATAATATTACTCGTGAACAAATACTTAATAACTCATATCTTATCGAAAACTTGCCTGAAGTAAGAACAAATAATGCTGTCGCTGGTAAAGATCAAGGAGAAATATCTGTTGATTGGAGACTTGAACATTTCCAAAAAACAGAAAATTTACGTTTGTGCGACTCCCCTTTCAGATATTTTAGTGGCGGTAATGTTGCTTTTGCTAAGAAATGGTTAGATATTGCAGGATGGTTTGACGAAGAATTTACACATTGGGGGGGAGAAGATAATGAATTTGGTTATCGCCTGTTCCGTCATGGTTGTTTCTTTCGTGCCGTTGACGGTGGAATAGCATACCACCAAGAGCCACCGGGGAAAGAAAATGAAACAGATCGGGATGAAGGAAAAAAGATAACACTAAATATTGTACGAGAAAAAGTCCCATATTTTTATCGAAAATTACAACCAATTGAAGCGTCACACATTCATCGAGTACCTTTAGTTAGTATTTATATCCCAGCTTATAATTGTGCATCAACC
Source organism: Pasteurella sp. WM03 (assembly GCF_004570945.1). NCBI lineage: Bacteria > Pseudomonadati > Pseudomonadota > Gammaproteobacteria > Pasteurellales > Pasteurellaceae > Pasteurella > Pasteurella sp. WM03. The sequence continues at coordinate 52,637 of NZ_SPPO01000011.1, read as the reverse complement.
ATTCAGCGCTGTGTAGATAGTGCATTAAATCAAACTGTAACCGATTTAGAGGTTTGTATTTGTAATGATGGTTCTACTGACAATACATTATCCGTGCTAATAGCACTCTACGGCAATAACCCTCGTGTTCGGATTCTCGATCAAAAAAATGGAGGAATTGCTTCTGCCTCTAATTCTGCAGTAACTAATTCTCGTGGTTACTATATTGCTCAATTAGACTCCGATGATTATATAGAACCAGATGCTGTTGAGCTTTGTTTGAAAGAGTTTTTCAAAGATCGCTCCTTAGCTTGTGTATATACAACAAATCGCAATGTAAATCCTGACGGTTCACTAATTGCTAACGGCTATAATTGGCCGGAATTTTCTCGTGAAAAAATGACAACAGCGATGATCGTACATCATTTTAGAATGTTTACGGCAAGAGCTTGGTATCTAACAGAAGGCTTTGATGAAAAAATTGAAAATTCTGTCGACTATGATATGTACCTGAAATTAAGTGAGGTTGGTAAGTTTAAACATATTAATAAAATTTGCTATAACCGAGTGTTACACGGCAATAATACATCTATTAAAAAACTTGATATTCAAAAGAAAAATCATTTTCTTGTAGTTAACGCATCTCTTAAACGACAAGGTATTACACATTATAGCTACGACGCTCAAGATAATGATGATGCTAGTCGTAAATATATTTTTAATCGTAATACAGATCATAGCGGAGAATATAAAACGATTGAACAAACAAGTACAACCTCGTTCCAATTGCCACAAGTTCCGGCTAAACCACAAGTAAAAGAAATACCAGAAACAGACCTTGCTTTTAGCTTAGTCTGTTCTGGAAAACCTCAAGGATTAATCAAAAAACTAGAAAACATCTTAGAATATAATCCACAAACAAAAGCAATTATAGTTCATCTTGATAAAAGACAGCTCAATGTTGCGACACAAAGTGCGGTCGAAATTTTTGAAAAAGAACATAAAGTCCGTGTTCTTTTAAATCCGGAACAAGATATGGAAAATGCTAGATTCAGGCAGCTTGAATACCATTACAGCAATTTCAAACAATTAACTGAACAAAAAATTCAAACAGATTATATCGTCTTTGATTATATTGATAATATGTTTGTCCAGAAGAACTCAGTACAATATATTCAGAAATTTGATATAGGAATTAATTTAGGTACAATTTCAGGTTATTGGAAAGGTTCTATTTTATCTCATAAAACATTGCAAAATTGGATAAAAGAAAAATTGGGCAAGATGCCAAATGAACTCCGAATCAAAGGAACAGCTCAAGGTATTTTTATAAAAATAGAATTAGCTAAATCATTATTTGGTTACGTTGATGAAATTATTCAAAAATGCACTTTAAATAATGACTTACCAAAATACCTTACAGAAGAAATTTGGTTGCAAGTAGCCTTACTAATTTTTGAAAAAGAAGAAAATACACCTCTTAAAAAAGGGGGAACGTTAACTTATCTCCCGTGGGAGCGAAAATTACAATGGCTTCAAGAAGAAATTGAAAACTCTAAAAATGGTATAGGCTTGCCAGATAATAAGTTTATAATAGGAAACATAGACTTTTCAAAATTTAACTCTATCATTAAATAACATTACTTACAGAACAAGAGGCTCATATGTCTAATTTAAAAACTTACTCTTTTTGGCAATCTCCATCATATTCTGAGAATATCCCCCCCTATATACTACTTGGATTAGCTTCAGCTAGAATATTACTAGGTGAACGTTTTGAAGTTTTAAATCTAAATACAATTAAACAATATCTAGATTTATCTTTATTTAAAGATAAAATTTGGCAATTTAGAAATGAATCTGATGAAAGAAAAAAAGAATTAATGTCTATTATAGCAAAATCTGACTATATAAGGATGGCTTTAATCGAAAAAGTTGGAGGTGTATGGATTGATGCAGATACAATAATTATTGGAGATTATACTGAACATCTAGATTCAATAACCGAAAATAGTAAATTAATTTGGTATACAGAACAGTTTTTCTCTGCAGATAAAAACAATTTGCTCTTACAAAAAGCATCAAATAATATGCTTGAGGCAGATTATCAAACATGGGGAAATCCTGGATTAATTAAAAATTTAATATCTGATAATCCAGAAGAAATAAAGAAAATACCCTATGATCTTATAGACCCAAAATATGTAGAAAAATATCAATATGCTAGCAGAGATATTATGTTATCAGATAAGATTGATCCAAAGGAATTCTTATTAAATAACAAACAATGTATATTAATACTATATAATACTCCTTTTTCTCAAACACATTGGGCAAAAATGACTTGCGAAGAATTTTTAGAACAAAATATTTTATTATCTAAAATATTCTTACATATTAATCCATCTAAAGAGCTCTGGATAGAAAAAGTTCAGGATATTTTAAAAATGATTAATGCTTAAATTTTAAACCATGAAAAAAATAACCATAGCAGGTGCAGGTTATGTCGGTTTATCTAATTCCATATTGCTTGCACAATATCATCAAGTAACATTAATTGATATTAATCAAAAAAGAATTGATCTTATTAACCAAAAGAAATCGCCTATTTCGGATAATGAAATTGAACATTTCTTAATGAAAAAATCATTAAATTTAACTGCTTGTATCGCTCCTCAAACAGCCTATCAAGATTGCGAATTTGTTATTATTGCAACACCAACAAATTACGATCCTGATACCAATTATTTTGATACTTCTAGCGTAGAAGCAGTCATTCAAACTGTATTATCTATTAATCCACAAGCAACGATGATTATAAAATCTACCGTGCCTGTAGGGTTTACTGAAAAAGTAAAAATAAAATATCAGACAGAAAATATTATTTTTTCGCCTGAATTTCTCCGAGAAGGAAAAGCCCTGTACGATAATTTATACCCTAGTCGTATTATCGTCGGAGAAATTTCAGAAAGGGCAAAAATATTTGCTAATTTATTAAGTCAGGCAGCAATTAAAAAAGATACCCCCATATTGTTTGTAAATAATACGGAAGCAGAAGCTATTAAACTTTTTTCTAATACTTATTTAGCAATGAGAGTGGCCTATTTTAATGAGTTAGATACTTATGCAGCAATACACGGATTAGATACAAGACAAATCATTGAGGGGGTTGGCTTAGATCATCGTATAGGTAGACATTATAATAATCCAAGTTTTGGCTATGGCGGCTATTGTTTACCTAAAGATACAAAACAATTATTAGCAAATTACGACAAAGTTCCACAAAATTTAATTAGGGCAATTGTAGATTCTAATGATACCCGTAAGAACTTTATTGCAGATGATATACTAAAGCGACAACCTAAAACAGTTGGTGTATATCGATTAATTATGAAGTCAGGTTCAGATAATTTTAGATCTTCTTCTATTCAAGGAATTATTCGCCGATTACAGGCAAAAGGTGTGGCTGTCGTTATCTATGAACCTACATTAGATGGGAATGATTTTAATGGGATTGAGGTGATTAATAATATTGATATATTTAAAAAAAATGTAGATATTATTATTGCAAATAGAATCACACAGGAATTAAAAGATATTTCCAATAAAATCTATACCCGAGATATCTTCGGTATAGATAGTTAGGCATCTATGTTTTTTAAAAAGAAGAAGCTTAATATACAACAGCTTGCAATGAGTAATTTATCTATTGAATTGCAAGCTGATTTACTTTGTCAGCAAAATTTGTACTATTCAATTTTGAATAATACAAAATTATCTGATAGTTATGCTTATATTATCGCTTTAGCCGCTACGGGAAAGAAGATAGAAGCCATTCAGCAACTAACACAATTTGAGAAAAAAACTGATTTTGAAAAATATCGATTAAAACTACTAAAAGGATTATTACCTTTTTTACCTCATATTTCTTTTAGCCTATTAGACTCTCATATTTTAAAAAAAGAAAAATTACTTGTTACAAGTTTATTATCCTTTCTTAATAAAAAAAATGATTTAGCACCTATTCTCCAAAATTTATCACTAGAAGATAAAAAAAAACAACCTGAGTTTTTCTTAATAGAAAATCACGCTGACCTAAAACCACATGAGAAATTAAATAATATTAACTTATATTTAGGCGTTCACTCATTGCTTCCGATAAATCTAATAAATAGTGAAAAGTGTTTATATATTAATAATATACGATCAGAAAAAATAAAAAACTTTGAAAATAATAAGGCATTACCTTTAGTCAGTATATTGGTTACCGTGTACAATCGAGAGAAACTCATTAAAAATTGCTTATTATCACTTATTTATCAATCATATGAAAATAAAGAAATTATAGTTATTGATGATGCAAGTTCAGATAATTCAGTCAATATTATAAAAGAATTAGCACAAGTTTATTCTCAAATAAAACTTATTGAGTTAAAAAATAATGTTGGAACATTCATTGCTAAAAATATTGGAGCAAAAAGTGCAGTCGGAGAATTTATAACATGCCACGATTCTGATGATTGGGCACATCCTCAAAAATTAGAAAAACAAATAACACCTTTACTCAATAAACCAAATCTTATTGCAACTTTCTCTAAATGGATTAGGTTAACCGAAACTGGAAGCCCTTATTCCCGATTTATTAGCCCTATAACTCGATTAAACCCATCTTCTGCACTATTTAGAAGAGAGCTTGTCGAACAATCAATGGGATTATGGGACTGTGTTAGAACAGGGGCTGATAGCGAATTTAATCAAAGACTTAAATTAAATTTTCCAAATAGGACACTTAATGTAAATTTACCGCTGACATTAGGAAGCCATCATCCCGATTCGCTAATGAATACAGAAGAAACAGGTTATATTTCCGGGGTATCCACCCAACGTCTAGAGTATTGGGAAACATGGAATAAATGGCATATTCAATGCTTAAAAGAAAATAAACTTCCAAAGTTACCTGTTTTTGATATATACACTATAAAAAATAGATGAAAAACATATTAACTTTTTCAAAAGGTATTTTAAAAATAACTTATCTCCCCTTATTCCTGCCTGAATACCATATTCAGGCATCTTCCTGTTTACCTTGGAAAAATAAAAAAGCAGATCAAGTGTTGGGTTGGGGATTACGTCCATCCACTCGTAAAGCCAGAGCCTATGCGAAAAAGCATAAGTTATCTTATGTCGCGTTAGAAGACGGCTTTCTCCGTTCTCTAGGGCTTGGTGTACAGGGTTATCCGCCGCTTTCAATAGTAGTAGATAATGTGGGGATTTACTACGACACCACTCGTCCGTCGCTATTAGAGCAACTTATCCTTGAAACGGAATTAACCGAGGAGCAGGAAAATGAGGCTATTCGGACGATTTCGTTGATTCGGGAACACCGTTTATCCAAATATAATCATGCTCCTGAACTGACTGATATCCCCAAATGCTCAATAGTGTTAGTTATTGATCAGACTTTTGGCGATATGGCGGTTAAATACGGTCAGGCGGATGCAAGCCATTTTGAGCAAATGCTTAATTCCGCAATTTCAGAAAATCCGCAGGCTGAAATTTGGGTGAAAACCCACCCTGATGTGATCAGCGGTAAAAAGCAAGGCTATTTAACTAAACTTGTACAAAATGCCCCCAATGTACGTTTATTTAGCCAAGATGTCAGCCCATTGTCCCTATTGAATATGGCTGCAAAAGTGTATTGCGTAACATCACAAATGGGTTTTGAGGCATTACTATTGAATAAACAGGTCATTACTTTTGGTATACCTTGGTTTGCCGGATGGGGGCTAACCGATGATCGCCACATCAATGCTATTCCGCTATGCCAAAGTTCTCGCAGAAAAGTGCGGTCAATTTTAGCGCTGTTTTATGCCGCTTATTTTCGTTACAGTCGTTATATTAATCCGCATACAGGCAAGGCCGGCACAATATTTGACGTAATTGATTATTTGATTGAAGCGAAACGACACGATACTTACCTGAAGGGTGATTTATATTGTGTCGGTATGTCGTTATGGAAACAGGCTGTTATCAAACCGTTTTTTAGGTTCCCCAATTGTCGATTGCACTTTGTATCAAATCTGACTAAGTTACAACACCTCCTCGCGAACCAAGCGATTACCTCAGCAAAATTATTGGTGTGGAGTGAGGGAAAAGAGAAGCTGACGGAATTTGCAACGCGACATCAACTCCCTATTTTACGAATGGAAGACGGTTTTATCCGTTCCGTGGGATTAGGCTCAAACTTGGTTTCGCCGTTATCCCTGGTCGTAGACGAGCTTGGTATCTATTTTAATGCTCAAAAGCCGTCTCGTTTGGAAAATATTCTGCAAAATAAAGCCTTTAGCTCTCAGGATTTAGAGCGTGCCGAGCAATTACGCCAAGTATTAATCCAATCCCATATTGCTAAATATAATGTCGGTTCATCAGATTTTTCTGTGCAATCGAACGGTCTAATTGTGCTTCTTGTCGTAGGGCAAGTGGAAGATGATGCCTCTATTCGCTTTGGTTCTCCGCAGATTACCGATAATTTTACGCTGCTTAAAACCGTAAGAGAGAGAAATCCAAATGCCTACATCATCTATAAACCTCACCCCGATGTGGTCAGTGGCAACCGTAAAGGGAATATTCCCGAATATCAAGCTCATCAATTTGCTGATAGAATAGCTACTACAGCGAATATTTTAGATTGTATCAATCAAGCTGATGAGATACATACAATGACATCCTTAGCCGGATTTGAAGCGCTTTTGCGCAACAAAACAGTTCATTGCTATGGATTGCCGTTTTATTCGGGTTGGGGATTAACCGTTGATTATTTAACGATACCGCGCCGAAGCCGTAAACTCAGCCTACACGAGCTTATTGCGGCAACGTTGATTTACTACCCGCTTTATTTTGATCCCAATCAACAGCGCTTAGTCAATGTAGAGCAAGCTGTTTGTTATTTAAAACAACTGAAAGCCACACAGGGAAATGCCAATATTCATCGAACTTGGTTTGAGAAGCAGTGTGGAAAACTAAAACAACTATGGATAGCGCTAAGATAAAAGATAAAAGATAAAAGATAAAAGATAAATGAACCATAATCTTGATGAATTAATTAAATTATCGAACCGTATTTTGCTATTGCAAGGCCCGGTCGGCTCTTTTTTTACCGATTTTGCCCACTGGTTGAAAAACCAGAATAAAACGGTATTTAAGTGTAATTTTAATGCCGGCGATGACTATTTTTACCCAGAATCGGAAGGCAATGTTTTTGGCTTTCGAGATAAATTAGAACATTTTGCAGACTACTTAGCCCGACTTTGCCAAACATATAAAATTGATAATATCGTTTGCTTTGGCGATAACCGAAAATATCACAAAATCGCAAAACTCATTTCAAATCAATTGCATATTCATTTTTGGGTGTTTGAGGAAGGTTATTTCCGCCCTGATTACGTGACTTTTGAAAAAGACGGAGTAAATGCCTTTTCTCCTCTCCCCAGAAATGCTGAATTTTTTCTTTCCCACGCGGCGAAATATCAATTAGGTATTAAGAAACCGCAACCGCTTGCCAAAGGGTTTATCCCTATGGCAAAATGCGCCTCTTTATATTATTTGATGGCAAATTTGGGAGCAAAACACTACCCCGACTACCAAAATCATAAACCCTTCAAACTAGGTTATTACACTAAATTATGGTTAATCTCAGGATTAAAACGAATTTATTACGCCATACACGATAAAAGGTTTGCTAAAAGGGTAGAAAAAGGCGAATTTGGCGATTTTTTTATTTTGCCTTTGCAAGTCTATAACGATAGCCAAGTACAGATTCACTCGGATTATCTGAGCATAAAGGATTTTTTGTGTGAGGTCTTAGAATCTTTCGCACAGCACGCTCCGCATCAACTCACATTAATCGTCAAACACCATCCAATGGATCGTGGCTTTACTGATTATTCTGCAACCATTAAAGATTTTTGTAAAAAATATCCTTATTTAGTCAATCGAATTTTCTACATTCACGATGTACCAATGCCGTTTTTTCTCCGTTACGGTAAAGGAATGATTACGTTAAACAGTACATCAGGTATTTCCGCACTCTTGCATAATATGCCGGTAAAAACATTAGGGCGGGCAAACTATGATTTTGCAGGGTTAACCCACCAAGGAAGCCTTGAAGAATTTTGGTCTAAACCACAAGCGCCGAATGGCGAGCTATTTGATGCTTATCGAAAATATCATCTTAATAAAACTCAAATAAACGGCAGTTTTTATAATAAAGTGCTTCTTTCTACTCAAATTAGCCGTCAATCATAAATAAAAGTGCGATCAAAATTGATCGATTCCCAACAAGTTAGATTTATTTAATTTTTAGGTTGTTTAGTCTAACTTTTTGGGACAGATCAATTACTTTGGGTGTTCAGGTTATTGATCGGATTCGTCTTCTTCCGGCTTATCTTCTTTCATCTGTAATTCTTGCTGAAGATCTTCCAACGATTTGCCATTGATAAAGTACCCTTTTTCATTTTTTTCAAGGGCCAATACATAATCCTCTCTCTTTTCTTCAAAAGCGGCGGATAATTTGCCTTGTGGTTTTACGGTTTCTAATAAAAATAATCTCCACAATGGACTTAATGATTTGATTTCTCTTGCTTTTTCATTTGTGTCATCAATCAGCATTTTATCGATCGCAAGATTGAGGGAGCCCTCAAGATTATTCAAAAAAAACGCACTGGATTCGTTTTTTTTCTCGCCTTCCTGTGCCTTACTCACAATACTATTTACTTTTAATTTAACGGGATAGGCTTGGGTTTCAGGAAACGTATTAACGGCTACGGTAAGGGTCGCATTATCGATGATTAAATCCAAATTTTTTAACTGATTTTCATCATATTTATTGCGTGTTTCTTGGCTTAAATACGCCTTACAGATCGGCTCAAAAGGGAAGTGACAAAATGCGCTTTGGAGATAGGTTTTGTAATGATTTTGCCTAATCGGTAATGAAAGAGCAATATCCTCAAGCAGTATTCCTTCTGGTGGTAATCCCAGTTTTTTTACATTTAGTGTGATATTTTCATTATATTGATCATTTTCCAATGATTCATTTTGTAAGCGAAATTCGACCTCATTGGTAACGAGTTTGTCACTATTAAAAGTTTGTAAAGTGAAGTCAAATACTGTATTGCCATGGAATTCTTTTGCCCATTTATTTTTTAACACCAGTAATTTGGTATTATCTTTCGTTGGCGCATTTTTCACGGTTAGGGCATCTAAAAAGAACGGTACGAAGGCAAGTTCATTCATTAAATTGTAGCTATTTAATTGTCCTGATAATTTTCCACCTTTCGCTTCCCATTTGATCGTCTCGTTTTCTTGCATTTGTCTTACACTTTCAACATTAAGCACGACATTTACGTTTACCCCGGCAAGATTACGATTATCTAATTTCAATCTGGCTTCACCGTTTTTCAAATTGAAATAAGGTTTTTGGTTTTTCGGCGCATTAACCGAAAGTACGGAAAGTTTTGCGTCAAATATCTCGTTCAGCGTGATAGCGGAAAGTAGTGCGCTAACACTTTCTTTTAAATTCTTATTGACACTAATTTTTTTAAATTCATTATAAAAATTGACCGCACTTGGTACACCTTGTTGATTCAACGTGATATTTAAACCGCCAAATATCGTTTGGCTTTCTTCTGTGGTGCGATTTTTATTGGAAACACGTAAAATATCACTACTTAGCCTTGTGATTAAATCACGTTTTTCCGCATGCTCCTCTTTCTTTTTATTAAATTTATAGGTGGCGTTTTTTAATTGTAAACGTGTATTTTCACCATTTAATAAGGCTAATTCGGCATTTTCTGCGGTTAATTCAATATTGGTTAAATCATATTGGCTTGCACTTAAAGAGGTAAAATAAACCTTCCCCTCTACATTTTTTAATTTACTCTCGTTATCATAGTTAAAACCGGTCAAATCACCTTTCAATTCAATATCTCGCTCATTCAAGAAATTTAATGAAAGCGTCATCTGTTGCGGTTTATTGGCAAAATCCCGAAACTCCGTCAAAATATTGGATTGTAAATAATCGCCTACCGGTGAAAATTTGCTATTAATTGTATTTTTATCAATTGTAATATTTAAATCTTTATTTAATCTTCTCACAAATTGATCAGAAAATTTGGATTCCGCTGTAATAAAGAAAGGTAAAGTTGTTAATTTAGTGGAAATAATCTCAGCATTTTGTTCATTATTATCTTTTACACTGAATATTAAATCGCGGCTAAAAAAGTTTTTATGACTTTCAGTAATCTGTAATGTTGCTTGATTATCCAAAGAATAAGGGAATTTTTGTAATACCTGATCCACTTTATGATTAGTATAAATTTGCGCACCTGCGCCAGCGATAACGAGTATCGTAGCGAGGGTTAAGGTGATTTTTTTTCTTCTACTCATATTTCCCCCAAGTCAATATTGAGAACAAGCAAGAAAATGACCGCACTTCGTTAAAGTGCGGCCGAATTTTTATGGGTTTTAACCTAAGATTTTATCTAATTCTTGGCTGACAGCTTCTACTTTTTGTGTGCCGTCTAAGCGGAAATATTGTGTGTTGCCCGCTTTCGCTTCTGCTTGATAGTAATCCACTAGCGGCTGGGTTTGCTTGTGATAAACCGCTAAACGATCTAACACGGTTTCCGGTTTATCATCGGCACGGATGATGAGGTCTTCACCGGTAACATCGTCTTTGCCTTCCACTTTCGGCGGATTGTAAACAATGTGGTAAGAACGCCCTGAGGCTTGGTGCACACGACGACCACTCATGCGTTCCACAATCACTTCATCCGGTACGTCAAACTCTAACACATAATCAATTTTTACGCCTGATTCTTTCAAAGCATCGGCTTGTGGAATGGTACGAGGGAAACCGTCTAACAAGAAACCGTTTGCACAATCCGGTTGGGCAATGCGATCTTTCACTAATGCCACGGTTAATTCATCCGGTACTAATTTTCCTTCATCCATCAACGCTTTGGCTTGTTTGCCAAGTTCAGTGCCTGCTTTGATTGCCGCACGAAACATATCTCCCGTTGAAATTTGTGGAATGCCAAATTTTTTCATAATAAATTGCGCTTGTGTGCCTTTGCCTGCACCCGGTGCGCCTAAAAGAATAATTTTCATAGAAATCTCCATTAAATCAATGTAAATAAACTTGGGTAAGATACTGATAAAGCGAAGTGCGGTCAAACCTTTTATAGGTTTTACCACACTTTTTCACTACGCAAATTTTTTCTCATTCCAAGGCGCAACCCAAAACAAACAAATCATACCCGGAACCGCTAAAAATAAGCATAGCCAAAAATAATCATAATAGCCTACTGCCCCCACAACATAGCCTGAAAGCATTCCCAATCCTTTACTTGGTAATGCGGAAAGACTGGTGAAAAGCGCCAGTTGGGTGGCGGTATAAAGCGGGTTCGTTTCACGTGCCATAAAAGCGACAAAGGCTGCGGTACCAAGCCCCACGCCAATATACTCTGCTGCGATAACAATACCTAGTCGCCATAATTCGGTAGAAGTAATGATGTCAAAATGACCAAATTTTGCCAACCAAATAAACCCGCCAATGGTCACCATTTGTACAAAACCGAATAACCATAAGGCACGGTTAATCCCCAGTTTTAACATCATGACTCCGCCGGCTAGCCCGGATAAAATGCTTGCCCAAAGGGAGGTACTTTTCACTACCAGTGCAATGTCTTCTTTGCCAAATCCCATATCGTAGATAAATTTGGTTTGGAGTGTTGTGGCAAAGGAATCACCAAATTTATATAAAAATAAGAACAGTAAAAAACCTATCGCTTGCGCCACACCTTTACGTTGGAAAAACTCTTTCAAGGGAATCCAAAAAGCTTGGTAAAAAGGCTGATTGTTTTCTGGAGCATCAATCTTGGGTTCCTTGGCGAGGAACAATGTCATAAAAATCCCTATCAACATACAAAGTGCGGTCCATAAAAACACGATTTTCCATGGATAAATTGTGGCAAGATAAAGGGAAAGTCCACCGGGAATTAAACCTGCAATACGATAGGCATTAATGTGGATGGTGTTGCCTAAGCCAAGTTCGTGGTCACTTAAAATTTCACGGCGATAGGCATCAAGTACGATATCTTGTGTAGCCGAAAAAAATGCAATGAATAACGCAATATTGGCAACAATACTTAACTGAGAGATAGGATCAAAGAGGCTGATAGCATAAAGTAAGGCAAGTAAGATCACTTGAGAAATCAGAAGCCAACTTCGGCGACGACCTAAAAAGCTCGGGAAATAACGATCTAACAAGGGCGCCCATAAAAATTTTAACCCATAAGGCAACATAACGCCGGTCACTGCCCCAATTAATTCGACAGAAAGTTTCTTATCTGTCAGCCAAACCGGTAACATTTGTAATAAGACAAATAAAGGCAAGCCGGAGCTGAAACCGGTGAACACGCAAATCAACATCTTACGTGTAAAAATTTGGGAAGAAAGCGAATTTGCTATATTTGGCATATTAAAGTGCGGTCAATTTTAATGATGTTTTAATGGCACCGGGTTTTACCCGTGCCACCATAAAGCAATATTTTTCGGAAAACCTAATCTTTGTATCCTTGTGGATTATTTTTCTGCCAATTCCATGTATCTTTCATCATTTGCTCCAGATCACGTTCTGCTGTCCAGCCTAGTTCTTTTGCGGCTAAACTCGGATCCGAGTAACAAGTGGCAATATCCCCCGGACGGCGATCCACCAGTTTGTAAGAAATTTTAATATTGTTGGCTTTTTCAAAAGCGTTCACCATATCCAATACTGAATAACCTTGCCCGGTGCCAAGATTATAAATATGTAAACCCGTATCATCTTCATGACGCTGAAGCGCTTTTAAATGCCCAATGGCTAAATCTACCACGTGAATGTAATCACGTACGCCTGTGCCATCGTGAGTGTTGTAATCGCTACCGAAAACAGAAAGTTGTGCCAGTTTACCAATCGCCACTTGGCTAATATAAGGCAATAAATTATTTGGAATCCCGTTTGGATCTTCGCCGATTAAACCGCTTGAATGTGCGCCTACCGGATTGAAATAACGCAAAATCGTCATACTAAATTGAGGCTCGGCTTTTGCCACATCACGTAAAATTTGCTCAACCATATACTTTGATGTGCCATAAGGATTGGTTGTGCCGCCCACTTCGCAATCTTCGGTAATAGGAATAATTTGGGGATCACCATACACGGTAGCGGAAGAACTAAACACAAAATTCCATACTCCCGCTTTTTTCATTTCTTGTAGCAATACCACTGTACCGGCAACGTTATTCATATAATATTCCGCCGGTTTTTGCACGCTTTCACCCACCGCCTTTAAGCCGGCAAAGTGAATCACTGAATGAATGGTGTTTTCAGAAAAGATTTTTTGCAGTAATTCACGATCTAAAATATCCCCCTCATAAAACTTGACTGTTTTACCCGTGATTTGTTCGACACGCTCAAGGGATTTCGGTGATGAATTACAAAGATTGTCTAATACCACAACCTCTTTGCCTGCATTTAATAATTCAACAACCGTATGCGAACCGATATATCCGGCACCGCCGGTAACTAAAATTGCCATCTTTAACTCCTTTTCATCAACTTAGAATTGTTGCTGATTATAGCACTATTTCATCTCAAAAAACGGATCTATTTTGACCGCACTTTTATGTGATCTTCGTCACAGAACTATTTTTTGGCACTAGCATTATTTTTTATTGAAGTATATAAAATAGAAATAATTCTTTAACATGAGTATTACAAATAGCTATGAATCAACTTATTTCTCAACTGACAAACATTGTAGGAAGTCAATATATCATCACCGATCCTTCAAAAACAGAAGCTTATCGTAGCGGCTACCGTTTCGGCTCAGGAAATGCTGTCGCCGTCGTTAAACCTGCAACCTTACTTGAATTTTGGCAGGTGTTAAAAGTTTGTGTAGAACAGGATGTGATTATTATTAACCAGGCTGCCAACACAGGATTAACCGGAGGGTCAACGCCAAATGGCAATGATTATGATCGTGAAATTGTTATCATCAACGCCATGAGAATTGATGGTATTCAATTGATTAACAATGCCTCTCAGGTAGTTTGTTTGCCGGGTTCTACTTTAAATGACTTAGAAAATAAATTAAAACCTCACGGGCGTGAGCCTCATTCTGTGATAGGTTCTTCTTGCATTGGCGCTTCTGTTATCGGGGGGATTTGTAATAATTCAGGCGGTGCATTAGTTCAGCGTGGGCCGGCTTATACGGAAATGGCACTTTACGCCCAGTTAAATGAGCAGGGCGACTTGGAACTAAAAAATCATCTCGGCATTGATTTAGGCACTACACCGGAAGAAATTTTAACTAATTTGCAAGGACATCATTATCAACAGAAAGATATTATTCAGGATTGCGGAAAAGGACATGATCACCGCTATTGCAATCATGTTCGTCAAGTTGATGAAAACTCTCCGGCCCGTTTTAATGCAGACCCAGCCCGTCATTATGAAGCCTCCGGTAGTGCGGGTAAATTAGCGATTTTTGCGGTGCGTTTAGATACATTTCCATTAGAAAGTGAAACCGCCGTTTTCTATATTGGGACTAACCAAACAGAGGTTCTTAATGATATTCGCCGTCAAATGTTAGCAAATTTTGAACAGTTACCGATTTCGGGCGAATATATTCATCGAGATGCCTTTGATGTTGCCGCCAGTTATGGAAAAGATACGTTTTGGGTGATTAAAAAATTTGGCACACACTGGTTGCCTAAGTTATTTGCCTTAAAAGCGAACGTTGATCGCCTAAGTAAGAAAGTTTCATTTTTACCACGGCATTTAAGCGATAAATTTTTACAATTGCTTTCAAAAGTGTTACCGGAACACTTACCAAAAAGTTTATGGCAATATCGGGATCGCTATGAACATCATTTAATTATTAAAATGGGCGGGCAAGGTGTGAATGAAGCTCGTATCTTCTTAAAAGATTATTTTAGCGATAGTCAAAAAGGCGGATATTTTGAATGTAATTCGGTAGAAACACAAGCGGCAATGCTACATCGTTTTGCCGTTGCTTCAGCTGCTGTCCGCTATCGTGCCATTCATGAGAAAGACGTTGAAGATATTGTCGCGCTTGATGTTGCATTACGTCGTAATGATAAAGAATGGTTCGAGAAATTGCCTAAGGAAATAGATGAGCAAATCAGTCATAAACTTTATTACGGGCACTTTATGTGCCATGTGTTCCATCAGGATTATATCGTTAAGAAAGGATATGACTGTATAAAATTAGAACATGATATGCTGAAATTACTTGATCAACGGGGCGCTCAATACCCTGCCGAACATAATGTCGGTCATTTATATGAAGCGAAACCGGAGTTACGTAAATTCTACAAAGCATTAGATCCTACCAACAGTTTTAATCCGGGTATTGGGCAAACCTCAAAGAAAAAATATTGGGCTGAATAATATTCATATCAGCACACGTGAAGGTATGTATTAATCCACATAAAAAAGAAGAGGCAGCTTATAAGCTGCCTTCTACTCTATATCAAGGACTACCTGTTGGATTCAGTCCTTTTCTATCAATATTAAAAATTAACGCTCATTCCAACGTTTGATTGATTCACGAATCACTTCTTTCGCTTCTTCAACATCGCCCCAGTGTGTCACTTTTGTGCTACCCGGTTTTTTCAAGGCTTTATAATTGTTGAAATGAAATTCAATTTGTTTGATTAACTGAGCCGGTACATCTGCAAGGCTGTTGTAAGCATTGCCGGTGTCACGATCATCCGCCGGTACGCAAACAATTTTATCGTCCACTTCACCATCATCCACGAATTTCATCACACCAATCACTTTAGCTTGAAGGAATACGCCTGTTGCAAGCGGTTGACGGGTCAGTAATAACACATCTAATTCATCGCCATCTTCATCAAGTGTTTGTGGAATAAAGCCATAGTTGGTCGGTTTTGCAAAAATTGCCGGTTCAACTCGATCTAATTGGAATGCTGCAACTTTACGGTTCCATTCGATCTTATGACAACTACCTTCTGGAATTTCGTTTACAACGTTGATGATTCCTGCATCCACATCACCCGGAGTTAAGATTTGATTAAAATCAGCCATTGTCTTTCCTTATTTTTGATTGAGTTAAAAACGGCGGAAGTATAGCAGTTTTTAGATGATTTTGTCGCTCTAAATTTTCATTCAAAAACGACTGCACTTAGCTACGCAAACGTTTACATCTTATCTTGTTTAGGTAAAATAACGCCCTTTCATTCTGACTTATCTTTAGAGGCAATATGTCTAATTTAGAAAAAATCTTTGAACTCCAAAAACGGGGTTCAACCATTCGTCAAGAAATTATTGCAGGTTTAACCACATTTCTTGCGATGGTATATTCTGTGATTGTGGTACCTAATATGCTCGGTGCAGCAGGTTTTCCCGCTGAATCTGTATTTATTGCCACTTGCTTGGTAGCAGGTTTAGGGTCGATTCTAATCGGCCTATGGGCAAATGCCCCTATGGCGATTGGTTGTGCGATTTCCCTTACAGCCTTTACCGCATTTAGTTTGGTGATTGGTCAAGGTGTTTCTATTCCTGTTGCGTTAGGGGCGGTATTTCTAATGGGGGTAACCTTTACTCTCATTTCAGCAACGGGGATTCGCGCTTGGATTTTACGCAATCTACCTTCCAGTATTGCTCATGGAGCAGGAATCGGTATTGGTTTATTCTTGCTTTTAATTGCCGCAAACGGCGTAGGATTAGTGGTGGGCAATCAAGCCGGTTTACCGGTTAAATTGGGCGATTTCACCTCATTCCCGGTTATGATGTCATTAATTGGTTTAGCCTTTATCGTTGGCTTGGAAAAAATGCAGGTAAAAGGCGGGATTTTATGGGTGATCATTGCCATTACGATTATTGGTCTCATTTTTGATCCCAATGTAAAATTCAACGGTGAAATTTTCAAAATGCCAACCTTCGGTGAAAACTCCTTATTCTTACAATTAGATTTACAAGGTGCATTGCAGCCAGCTATTTTACCTGTGGTTTTTGCTTTAGTGATGACCGCAGTCTTTGACGCGACAGGTACTATCCGAGCGGTGGCAGGTCAGGCTAATTTATTAGATAAAGACGGGCAAATCATCAATGGGGGGAAAGCTTTAACTTCTGATTCTGTCAGCAGTTTATTCTCTGGGCTATTTGGTACGGCACCGGCAGCTGTCTATATTGAATCGGCAGCCGGCACCGCAGCAGGCGGTAAAACAGGGATTACTGCTGTTGTAGTAGGAATATTGTTTTTATTTATGCTTTTCTTTCAACCTCTTGCATTTTTAGTACCGGGGTATGCAACCGCTCCGGCATTAATGTATGTGGGATTATTAATGCTAAGCAACGTGAGCAAATTGGATTTTGATGATTTTGTCGGGGCGATGAGTGGGTTAATTTGTGCGGTATTCATTGTACTCACCGCTAACATTGTTACCGGTATTATGCTTGGTTTTGCCACATTAGTGATTGGTCGTATTGTGAGCGGTGATTTTAAACGCCTCAATATCGGTACAGTATTAATTGCTGTGGCATTAGTTGTTTTCTATGCCGGTGGTTGGGCTATTTAGTTCACAAGCAAAATTGATAGAAAAACGACCGCACTTTTAAAAGTGCGGTCAATTTTTAGAAAGATTTTAAGTAAAAATTAGGCGACTTAACTAGCCGCCTAAATTGAAATTACTGATTGTTTTGAACGTAGTCAATCGCAGATTGAACAGTTGTGATTTTTTCAGCTTCTTCATCTGGAATTTCAATATCAAATTCTTCTTCTAAAGCCATTACTAATTCAACTGTGTCTAAAGAATCCGCACCTAAATCTTCAACAAAAGAAGCTTCAGATTTAACATCTTCTTCTTTAACACCTAATTGTTCAACGATGATTTTTTTTACGCGTTCTTCAATACTCATTTGTTTTTCCTATGTTGTCATAACTCATTACTGAGGGTTAGTAGTGTATGGATTTTTGACAACCTTGCAACGCTTTCGTTAGTGGTCGCACCACAAAGGGCGAGCAAGCAAAAATACATACAGAAAAAATAGTTACATACCTTTACAATACATATAAAGCGTAACCAAATTAGGTTGCGGGGCAGATTTTAACATTATCTAAAATCTTTGGCTATGATTTTATATGTGAAATCTGCCGCGACAAAATAGCAAATTCCAACGAGGAATTAGTTCATATATAAGCCACCATTTACGTGCAATGTGGTGCCCGTAATATAAGAAGCATCATCCGAAGCTAGGAACGCCACTGCCTTTGCAATATCCTTTGCTTCACCTAAATGACCAGCCGGTACATTAGCAAGAATTCCCGCTTTTTGCTCTTCAGTTAATACATCCGTCATATCTGTTGCAATAAATCCCGGTGCAACCACATTCACAGTAATACCGCGAGATGCCACTTCTTTCGCTAATGCCTTCGAGAAACCAATCACACCCGCCTTAGCTGCACAATAATTAGTCTGTCCCGGGTTCCCCGTTGCTCCCACCACAGAACCAATATTGATGATACGTCCAAAACGCTTTTTCATCATAGAACGTAACATCGCTTTAGAAAGATGATATACCGAGCTTAAATTGGTTTGCATAATATCAAACCATTCATCATCTTTCATACGCATGAGTAAATTATCACGCGTAATCCCCGCATTATTCACTAAAATATCAATATCACCAAAATCGTTCTTAATTTGTTCCAGTGCAGCTTCAATAGAGGCTTTATCTGTGACATTTAATACTAAACCTTTGCCTTTTTCACCTAAATAGGTAGAAATCGCTTCTGCCCCTTTTTCAGAAGTTGCCGTCCCGATAACAAATGCACCTTTTGATACCAGTTCTTCTGCAATTGCACGGCCAATCCCCCGTGTTGCACCTGTTACTAAAGCAATTTTGTTTTGCATTTTTTCTCCTTTCATTACGCTAAAAATTCTTCAACGCTATTGAGTGAGACAAGATCATTCACCGATATAGCTTGTAAATCACCGACAATACGTTTAGTTAAGCCGTTTAATACTTTACCCGGCCCAATTTCTATTAGAGCTTGTATGCCATCTTGCGCCATTTTTTCTACCGTTTCTGTCCAACGTACTGGGCTATAAAGCTGACGGATAAGTGCGGAACGAATGGCTGAAGCTTCAGATTCTATCGTAACATCCACGTTATTAATCACAGGAATTTCAGATGTATTCAACGTGATCGTTTCTAAAGTTGTGGCTAAGGTCTCTGCTGCCGGTTTCATCAATGCACAATGTGATGGCACACTCACTGCTAATGGTAAGGCACGTTTTGCCCCAGCTTCTTTACATAATGCAGCAGCACGCTCCACTGCCGCCCTTGCACCGGCAATCACCACTTGGCCCGGTGAGTTAAAATTAACCGCAGACACCACCTCACCTTCTTCAGCTTGCTGACAAGCATTGATAATAGCTTCATTATCCAAACCAATGATGGCATACATTGCACCGGTTCCTTCCGGCACGGCTTTCTGCATTAATTTGCCACGCAATTCCACTAATTTAATCGCATCTTGAAAATCTAATACACCTGAACAAACTAAAGCTGAATATTCACCTAAACTATGTCCCGCCATTACTGTCGGTTTGTAATGAGGGTATTTTTCTTGCCACACACGATAGATCGCAACGGAGGCGGCCAAAAGTGCCGGCTGAGTTTGCCATGTTTTATTAAGTTCTTCGGCTGGGCCTTGTTGAACGAGCTGCCATAAATCATAGCTTAGTACCTCAGAGGCCTGTTTAAATGTATCGGTAACGACAGGATATTCCGTAGCAAGTTCAGCTAACATTCCCACTGCTTGCGAACCCTGACCAGGAAATACCATTGCAAATTTTTTCATTCTTTTTTCCTACTTTATTTTAAATTGAAATATTTCTTTGATAAAAATTAGTGTACGCGATAGCTGATGTAAAAAGTGCGGTCAAATTTAACCGCACTTTCCAATAATTCTACGGCGATTCTAACAGAATTATCAGAAACGCACCAACGCAGAACCCCAAGTCCAACCGCCACCGAAGGCTTCTAATAATAACAGCTGTCCACGTTGAATACGTCCATCACGTACCGCTTCATCTAATGCTACCGGCACGGTTGCCGCACTGTTATTCGCATACTTATCCAGCGTAACAACCACTTGAGACATATCCATTTCCAGTTTTTTTGCCGTTGCACTGATAATGCGTAAATTGGCTTGATGTGGCACAAGCCAATCTAAATCTTTTTTATCCAGATTATTTGCCGCTAAGGTTTCTTCTACGACATTAGAAAGTTCACGCACTGCAAGTTTGAAGGTCTCATTACCTTGCATTTCAATATAACCGGATTTTTCAACACCACGCTCAGCTTGTGGTAATACTAAAGCGTTATGTTTATCTGCAGAGGCGTGTAAATGCGTTGAAATAATCCCTTCTTTTTCACTGCCTTCTAAAATCACGGCACCAGCACCATCACCAAATAACACAACAGTGCTACGATCCGTTTCGTCTAATTTACGGGAATTAAGATCAGAACCGATCACTAACGCTTTTTTTACTTTACCTGTTCGGATAAATTGATCGGCCACACTTAATGCATAAACAAACCCCGTACAGGCGGCGGCTAAATCAAAAGAAATGGCATCATCAATCTCCAACATCCCTTGGATTTGACAAGCGGCACTCGGGTAAGCATGGGAACTACTCGTAGTGGCGACAATAATAAGATCAATATTTTGAGGATTAATCTCAGCACTTTTAATGGCATTTTTTGCTGCTTCAAAACCCATTGTCGCAACCGTTTCGTCCTCTGTGGCAATACGACGCTCACGAATGCCCGAACGAGTTACAATCCATTCGTCTGAGGTATCAACCATTTTTTCAAGATCCGCATTTGTACGGATTCTGCTTGGTAAATAACTACCGGTAGATAAAATTCTGCTATTCATAATTAATAAGTTAAGTCATTAATAACGGGATAAACCCGCCAAAATTTTTTCAGGAAGTTTCTGACGCGCTTGAAAAGCGGCATCGGCGATAGCGTGAGCAAATGCATTCACATTTGCACTGCCATGGCTTTTTACCACCACCGCAGTCAATCCAATAAACGAAGCCCCATTATATTCATCAGGATTAATACGTTTTAAGCGTTGATACTTTGTCTTAAATAAATAACGCATTCCCCAAAAAACAGGTTTTAAACAATAGTGTTTAGAGGGCTCTTTGAATAAAGATAAAACATTTTTTGCTGCGCCCTCTAAAGTTTTTAAGGCAATATTGCCGGAAAAACCATCACTGACAATGACATCCGCTTTACCGTTTAGCAATAAATCACCTTCAACAAAGCCGATATAGTTAAGTGCGGTTGATTTTTCTAACAAATTTGCGGCATCACGAATAAATTGATGCCCTTTAATTTCTTCCACACCAATATTTAATAATCCGACTCTGGGATAAACTAAATTGAGTTGATGTTCGGCAAAAATGCTCCCCATTATAGCAAATTGATAAAGATTTTCTGCACTGCATTCCAGGTTTGCACCGAGATCCAACATCACCGATTTTTCACCCTCAATTGTCGGTATCATGGAAACTAAAGCTGGTCTGCTAATTCCGTTAAGAGGTTGTAATAAAATCTTCGATAATCCCATCAATGCCCCGGTATTACCGGCACTTACACAACCTTGTGCAACACCATGCTGAACCGCCTCAAGAGCTAAACGCATTGAGGTATTTTTACTACGGCGTAGTGCATAAGAAACACCTTGATTATTATCAATAGTTCGAGTGCAATGATGGATTTGAATGCGTTCTAAACTGGCTTTTGGAATGTTTTCAAGAAAAGGGGATATTGCTTGGTTATCACCAAATAAGATCAAAGAAAGCATTGGATCATTTTCCAATGCTAAAAGCGATGCGGGGATAGTAATACGGGGACCAATGTCCCCGCCCATCACATCTAACGCTAAGGTTAGACGATTCAAGTGAATACCTATAAGTAAAAAATTACTTATTAATCACTTTACGACCACGATAGTAACCGTCTGCGGTTACGTGATGGCGTAAGTGAGTTTCACCACTTGCTTTATCCACTGATACTGCAGCAGTTGTTAACGCATCGTGTGAACGACGCATATCACGACGTGAACGAGATTTTTTATTTTGTTGAACAGCCATTGGCTATACTCCTAAATTTAATTTACTTTTGTTTTAAATTAGCTAATACAGCGAACGGGTTCGGTTTTTTTGCCAATTCTTCCGGCAATTCGCCAAAAACCTGTTCCTGCGCGTACACTTCACAGTGTTCAGATGAATGCTTTGGTACAAGTGGTAGTGTTAAAATTAACTCATCTTCCACTACACCAAGTAAATCTATTTCACCAAATTCATTAAACTCAATTGGCTCATAAATTTCCGGCAATACATCAGCCTGATCCCAGTTAGCCACCGGACTGTAAATAAAATCACATTCCAATGTGTGCTTAAAGGGTTCACCACAACGTTGACATTCTAATTCAACATCAACCTGTGCTTTTCCTTTCATCACCACTAATTTCTGCGGATCAATATAAAACGATAATGTTACCTGTGCATCGCTAAGCACATTTACCACAGACTCAGCCAACCGCACTAACTGATTAATCGTGTAACAACCTTCATAATCAATTCGCTGTTGTGCGCCTTTAACCGGGTCTACAGTGAGGGGTAGTTTTACCTTTTGCATAGGGCGTGAATATTACCTGTTGTAAAGAAAATAGTCAAAGGGAAATCACACTTTTTACGCAATAAAGACACATAACTTTCGGGCAAAACTAGCTTTTACAAGAATTCCCTTTTTTCATTACTTTTCCAAAATCATTTTTAGCATCAGGTTTTGAGAGATGATTTGGGGCACCTTTTTGAACCGGATAAATAGAATCCATTTGCCACTGATTCCAACCACCATCATACACAATGGCATTTTCCCACCCTGCAAGTTGCGTCATAAACCAAGACACACCGGCGCGCCAGCCGGTACCACAATAAAAGGCTAACTTATCATTTTTTTCAATCCCCTGCGTTTTCCACAAGGCAAAAATTTCATTTGGGTTACGTAACGTCCCATCAGGATCATAATAATCCGCCATATTGGATGAATCCGTTCCTGCAAATCCCCAGACAGCCCCTAGAGGTTCACCTTTTCCGGGTATGTAGTCATAACCGCTGATTTTTCCCACGTATTCATCCCAAGAACGATTACTAATCAACTTTAAGCCTTGTTGCTGTGCTGTGATAATTTCTTTTGGTGTTTCAATATTAATGGAGGGATTAGCCGGAATTTTTGCCCCAAAAACCCTTTCCGGTATCGGTGTATTTACTGTGGTTTCCGTTGGTAGATCAGCATCCATCCAAGTAGAAAGATTACCATTTAACACCCTAACATCTTTTACACCCGCCCATTTCAATGCCCAAAATACGCGATAGGCGGCTAATTGGTTATCGGAATATAAAATGATCGTTTTATTCGCAGTGATGCCATTTTTTAATAAATTTTGTTCGATCACATCCGGTGATGATAAATTCCAGATTGGGCCGTTTTCAATCCAATCTGTATCAAAGTGATGTGCACCGACAATATGCTGAACATAATTCTGAGATTTTTCTAACGATCCCCAAGAAACTTCAAAAATCGCAAATTGATTATTATCATAGGTTTCCGGTTTTTGACCATTGATCACCGCATTAACCCACTCAGGCGATACACTATAGTGAAAATTGGGGAAACTTTCTAAAGGATAGCCTGCATTGGCATAGCTCACAAAATCATTAAACACAAATGTTTTGTACCCTTTTGCCGCAAAATCTGCACTGATACAAGCAAGATTATCAGGATTAGAATCATAAAAAACCAATGTTTTATCTTTTGTTATTCCTTTATCTGCGGCAAAAGATTCAAATTTATCCGGTGCAATCACATCCAACCACGAGCACGAAAACGACACAGCACCGAGAATATGTCCGCCTCGGGTCGCATTTTTATCTTTAAAGCCGTTATAAAAGCTATCTTGGCGAGAATCAATCATCACATAATTCGGATTATTTAAATTATCCAAAAGTGCTTTGGTTTCAATCGTTTTTACTTGATTATCCTCACAACCGGCAAGTGTAAATAATATACTCACCCCAAGTAAAGTGCGGTTAAATTTCATCTTGTTTTCTCCTTTTATCTTTTGATAAACCACTTATTTGCTATCCAACAGCCCATTAAGATACATCCTGTCGCCAACCAGCCTTGCCAAGAAAAATAAGCCGTTGCCACTAAAGCATTGGTGACAGTGCATCCCCCTGCCAATGCAGCCCCCAATCCCATCACTACGCCGCCAACAATACGACGTAAAGCTTCTTTAGGCTCAGGTATTCTTAAATGAAAATTACCGCTGAGTTTTGCCATTAAGAATGAGCCAAGCGGAATACCCAAAACAAACAAACTTCCCCAATTTAAATAGCGCTGTTGTCCAATCACTAAATATTGCATCACATTAGCAGAAGGTACAGCAATGCCATAGCCATAATGACGACCGGTTCGCGAGCTAAAATACCATGCCACAAGCCCCAATATACCTATTAATAATCCACCAAAATAAAGATTCCACTGAGATTTAAAAATGCGGTCAAAAAAAGAAAGATTTTCAGAATGGTAGGATTCCTCTCGACAAAGAAACAAAATCACTGTCAGAAACACCAATATCCCAACTAACCACCAAGGCGAAATAGAGAATGTTAAATAGATGTTATTCCATTCTGTACTTTGCTGCGTCCAGCGGTTGATAAATTGATGGAGGCTACCGGTTTGCGTTGAGGCTATTGTGATAGCAAAAGCTATCAATGCTAAGAAACTCCCAATAGCACCTTCTGCTGAACGAAACCAGGCTCCACTTCCACAACAGTTACTCAATACCATTCCGACACCAAATAACAGTCCGCCGACTATGGTGGCTAAAATCGGTAAAGTCGTTTGAGGAATATTAATGACACCAAACTCGGCAAGTGTAAACAACCCTACAGATTGCCCACTGATTGCAATTAAAAGTGCGGTTAAAAATTGGAAATTTTTTTCAAAAAATAAACGGCGAAAGCCTGAGACAAAACAAAATTGTGTTCGTTGAAGCAGGATGCCAAAAGCGATCCCAACCAAAAGCCCGGTAAACATTGATTAAACCTTAATACTGATGTTTAGAAATGAGGGTATAGATGATAGCAAACAAAAATGCGGCTGAAAACAACCGCACTTTATGTTTATTAATTATTCTAAACGTTTCGCCACTTCTAACCAATCTGCCTTAAATTCACGGCGCATATTATTAATGGCATCAATAATATCATGGTGAACAAGCTGTTCATTTTGGATACCCACACAATAACCGCCTTTACCTTGAAGCAGAATATCCACCGCATAAACCCCCATACGTGAAGCTAAAATACGGTCAAATGCACAAGGTGAGCCGCCACGCTGAATATGACCTAACACAGTAGCACGGGTTTCGTGCCCTACTCTCGCTTCAATTTCTTTCGCAAGAGAATGCACATCAGTGATTAATTCAGTGATGGCAACGATAGCATGGCGTTTGCCACGGATAATACTACGTTCAATTTGTTGTACGAGCTCTTCACGATTAAATTCCATTTCAGAAGCAACAATATATTCGCAACCGCCTGCAATACCTGCAGAAATCGTCAAATCACTGCAATGACGTCCCATAATTTCTACGATAGAAATACGCTGATGAGAACTTGATGTATCACGTAAACGGTCAATAGCATCCACAGCCGTTTGTAACGCAGTTTGATAACCGATTGTATAATCAGTCCCTGCCACATCGTTATCAATGGTCCCCGGAATACCTACACAAGGGAAACCATGTTCTTCTGTTAAAAGTTTTGCGCCCATATAAGAGCCATCACCACCAATCACAACTAAAGCATCAATGCCGTGTGAACGTAAAATTTCCGCACATTTTGCCCGCACTTTCGGATCTTTAAATTCCGGAAAACGTGCCGACCCCAAAAACGTACCGCCACGATTAATAATATCGGATACACTATAACGGTTTAGTTGCTTAATTTTGTTATTATATAAGCCTTGATAACCATCATAGATACCAAACACATCTAAACCTTCCGCTAATGCCGCACGCACGACACCACGAATTGCGGCGTTCATACCCGGTGCATCACCACCACTGGTTAATACTGCAATTTTTTTAATCATATACTACCTACTTGAGTTAAATTGAATAAAATGAAGAAATGTCGCTAAGATTACACGATTCAGCCAATAGGCTCTAGAAAAAATTTGAGAAATTTATTCACCTTTTGATCTAGATAAATTTTTATTTCAGATCCTGACAATGCCACTGCCAATCCATTTTCTCTAAATTTTTCATTTCTTTTGCAATCAGGTATTTTTGCAAATGCTGTAAAATCTTTTCTTTACTTAAATGTCGGCTCTTTTTTACTTTCTGCGAGTATTGAAACTGAACAAAACCGCATCTTATCATCTCTTTTCCCATCATCATATTCACCTGCCAATAAGGATCATTTTCTGTTGGCGGATAAATCACATAGCCTTTTAATCCCTCATATTTCTTGGTTTTATCATCTTTGATGGGGGTTAATTTGAATGAGGAAACCTCCGTGTTGCGATAAATGCGTTCACGTAATGTAATACGTTCCTTAATATCACGGTGTTGTTCATTTCGATCGAGTAATAACTCAATTTGTGATTGCCATTTTTCCAAGGTATCGGGTTGGCTTAAATAAACATAACGGGCGACACTGCCTAAATCCTGCCCTGCAACCATTTGATATGATTTGTTTTTATGTTTAATTTGATTCGGCACAGCCAACTGTGAAGGTTGGCTTGCACAGGCAGAAAGCAAAAGTGCGGTCAAAATTATAATAATTTTATTCATCATGATCTCGCTTAAACACCCATTCTTTTTCCGTTGATGTCGTCTCATCAAACCAATAACCGCCCAAATTAAAGTCTTTCAATTGCTCAACTTCCGTTATACGCTGCTGAATCATATAACGACACATCAGCCCACGGGCTTTTTTCGCATAAAAACTCACCACTTTATATTTACCGTTTTTATTATCTAAAAAAACCGGTTTTATAATTTGAGCATGAAGTTGGTTTTCTTTCACAGATTTATAATATTCATCGGAGGAAAGATTAACCAATACACTATCACCTTGAGCATCAAGTGCTTGCTGTATTGATTGAGTAATAATATTGCCCCAAAACGCATAAAGGTCTTTACCTTTAGTATTTGCTAATTTTGTCCCCATCTCTAAACGGTAAGGTTGCATTAAATCAAGAGGCTGGAGTAAACCATATAATCCGGAAAGCATACGGAGATGGGACTGGGCAAACATAATCTCCTCATCAGACAAAGTCTCCGCATCCAAGCCTGTATAAACATCCCCTTTAAAAGCGAAAATAGCCGCTCTTGAATTCTGTTCGCTATGTTCAACTGTCCACTCGGCAAAACGTGCGGCATTTAAGCCGGCAAGCTTATCGCTAATCGACATCAAAGAAGCAATTTCTTGCGGGGAAAATTGGCGACAAATCTCAATTAATTGTGCACTATAATCGGTCAAGTGCGGTTGAAAAACAGGAAGATTTCTAACCGCACTTTCAAAATCTAGGGTTTTCGCGGGGGAAATAAGGGCTAACATAGTCTCTCCTCAATAAAATTGAGCGCCATTCTAGCATATTTCTACACGCGTTTATAAAGTCCATTTTCACACAGAATCAAATCCTGCAACTCCAGATCTAAAAGTTGAACCAACAGCACCTCTACCGTCAAACCAAATTCTTGAGCAAGATCATCAATACTCACCGGCGTATAACCAATACGCGCATAAAGTTTAGGGTGGCTTGGGGCTTCCACCAAACGCCGAGGATTCGGTGGCGGTGTATAATTTGCCGTTTCAATTTGATTAACATCAATTTCAGTTTGACTATGAATGGAATGTTGATAAAGCGTCTCGAGAATATCTTTCACATTTTCGACTAACATAGCCCCTTGCTTAATTAGGCGATTACAACCACGGCTAAACTCACTCATCACACTCCCGGGCAAAGCAAAAATTTCACGGTTTTGCTCCAAAGCATAACGTGCGGTAATGAGAGAGCCGCTTTTTTCCGTTGCCTCAATCACCAATGTTCCTACCGAAAGCCCACTAATAATACGGTTACGGCGGGGAAAATTCATCGCTATGGGCGGTTGATTTGGCACAAACTCAGAGACCAATGCACCATTATTTTCAAGAATTTGCTCTGCCAATTCCCAATGTTTTGCAGGATAAATTTCATTTAAGCCACTTCCTAACACGGCTATCGTTTGCCCTTTAATATCCACCACAGCACGATGACAATGCCCATCAATGCCTAAGGCTAAACCGCTTGTAATGGTAAAACCGGCAAGAGACAGTTCTGTGGCAAAATATTTCGCCCACTGTTCCCCATAAGAGGTGCAATATCGACTGCCAACCATTGCCATTTGTCGCTGTGAAATGGCTGTCACATTCCCCCTCACAAATAACAAAGGAGGAAAACTACCAATTTGTTTCAATAAGTAAGGATAAAAAGGAGAAAAATAATTCACCAAATGATTCCCTTCTTTCTCAGCCCAAGTCAGTGCCGAATCCATAAATTTCCTTTCAGGCTTAAACCAACGGCGAATCTGAATCGCTCCCCAGCCCATTTGACGAAATGCAATATCGTCATAGCTTAGCAATTCCTCCAAGGTCACCTTTGATAAAATTTTCTCAATTGCCACCCCGCCTAGTTTGGGTACTTGCATTAAGCGTAGTAATGTTTCATTGATGTTCTTCATTTCTTTTTTCTCATACCTTCAATAAATGCCCGATTATGTAATAAATAGAAAAATGTGCGAGTTTTTCACCGCACTTTTGCGATCCATATCTCAAAAATAGAAATTAACCTCAGCGAATCTGCCAACTTTCTCTCACCGATTAAAATCTCCCCTTTAGTTTTTGCACAAAAATTTACAAAAATCACCTCTTAATAGCTTGACACAATCGTTTTTTTTTTTTCAATAGGCAGATTTTAAATTTCACTAAGAGAACATAAAAAATGAGAACAAAAAAGCGAGAAGAAGAAAGTGCGTTATTGCATTTTGAACGCTTTTGCAAACAACAAAACTGGACTTTCCAATTAAATTGCCAACCGGAAACCTATCCTGATGCACTCGTAACCCTAAATGGAAGACAAACTTGGATAGAAGTAACAACTGCTTATTTAGATCAGGGACAAGCAAAATATCATTCAAATCCCAATAGACCTTCAATACGAGAAGAGGTTATTTCTTTAGTGGGGATTGAATATCAGTTTTATCAACGTGTTTTTGACGCAATCAATAAAAAACTCCAAAAAAACACGATGAAAGAAACTGCACAAACAAAGGGGAAAGGCATTTTAATTATCTTATTTACCACACCTTTTACATCTGAAGAAAATAATTTATTTGTAGAAAGCTACAAGGATGATTATTTAAAATTACTCAATCATCACCCTAATATTTTTGAAGAGATCTATTTACATAATGTTTTCACAAAACAAATACTCAAACTTATTTAAAAAATATAAGCCATTAATAATACCAATAATATTACTAGTTTTTATTGTTGCAGAGTTAATTCAGTATGATTGGATACTTTCAGAAAAATATGAACATTTAAATTTTCCCATTACTAATCAACTTTCAGCGATAGGAAGCCTTCTTTCAGCCGTTAGAAGTATGTTTTCTGCCGTATTTGCTTTTTATGCCATTAATATTTCATATCGAACTTGGCGTAATGATAAATATTTAACCTATATACAAAGGCTTAATGAAACTCACGAACAAGCATTTAAACAACTAAATAAAATCTTACCGTATTTAAAGGATACTCAATATCACAATATAGCAGACGTACCCTATAAATTATCTTTAGATGAAACAAAAAACACCTTGAATTTTGAAAAATATAAAAACCTATTGAGAGAATATGAGCGATTTAAATCGCCATATCCTTATCATCTTAAACTGATTAGAGTATTAACTTATTTAGAAGCCACTTATAATCAACTAGGACACTATTTACTACTTTACATTGAGGAAAATGAAAATGGGGTATGGGAAACAGGAGATGAACAATACAAACAAAAAGCAGATAAATCAATTAAACGCTTATTGAAATTAGAACATTGTTTTTCTAAAACAAGAGAGAAAATACTTTCTCATCTTTATCAACAAATTCATAAAATCTAAATACACAGTAAGGAAATAAAAATGAAACATCATAAAACTTCATTCTTTTTCACCGCACTTTTCGCTTTTTCTACCGCCACAGTTAGCCCTATTGTTTTAGCTGATGACGAAAACGATAAGGCTCAATTTCTACAAGTTCTACAAGGCGTTAAAGCAGTTAAGAAAGGTGATTATCAAACAGCGTTTAGTTTATGGAAACCGTTAGCAGAACAAGGGAATGCAATAGCACAATTTAATCTTGGGTTGATGTATTACAACGGACAAGGGGTAAAACAAGATGATGCCGAAGCGGTAAAATGGTACACAAAATCTGCCGAACAAGGGAATGCAAAAGCACAATTTAATCTTGGGTTGATGTATGACAACGGACAAGGGGTAAAACAAGATTATGCCGAAGCGGTAAAATGGTTCACAAAATCTGCCGAACAAGGAAATGCAATAGCACAATTTAATCTTGGGGTGATGTATGAGAAAGGACAAGGCGTAAAACAAGATGATGCCGAAGCGGTAAAATGGTACACAAAATCTGCCGAACAGGGCAATGCCGATGCACAATTTAATCTTGGGTTGATGTATTACAACAGACAAGGGGTAAAACAAGATGATGCCGAAGCGGTAAAATGGTACACAAAATCTGCCGAACAAGGAAATGCAATAGCACAAGTTAATCTTGGTGTGATGTATGAAAGAGGACAAGGGGTAAAACAAGATAACACCGAAGCCGTGAAATGGTACACAAAATCTGCCGAACAAGGTAATGCAAATGCGCAATTTAATCTTGGGGTGATGTATGACAACGGACGAGGGGTAAAACAAGATTATATTCAAGCGAAAAAATGGTATGAAAAAGCCTCAGAGCAAAAGCACGCTGCTGCCACCACAAATCTTGGCTATCTTTATGAAAATGGCTATGGCACAAGACAAGATAAACACAAAGCCCGTGAGCTTTATGGCAAGGGTTGCGATTTAGGTAATCAGATTGGATGTAATAATTACAATAATATGAAAGATATGTTTTTAGTTGAAAGTACTGAAAGTATATTTGAACGTCATGCCAAAGAACGTAAAGAGGAAGCAGAGCGTCAGGCAAAAGAACGTATCGAAAATGGCAAAAAAGATTTTGAGGAAACCTTAACCAAAGTAAAAAATGAGCCTAAAAATGCAGAAGCCCTATATCAACTTGGCGATTATTACAACAGAGGCTGGGGGGTTGAAGAAAATAAACAGCAATCCGAAAAATGGATGACAAAAGCGGCTGAACGAAATCATCGAGGAGCACAATATTGGTTGGGGATTTATTGGTTAGGCTGGGACGTGCAATATAATGTTGCTTATGGATACGATATTGCTAAAGGCATTGATTATTTAACCCAAGCAGCGAAACAAAATCACTCAGAAGCACAACATGTACTGGGGCTTCAATATTTAAATGGGGTGACGGTACGACAAGATTTATATAAAGCTAAAGGATTATTCGGACAGGCTTGTGATAACGGCAACATGGAGGGGTGTCAAAATTATAAAGATGAAAGATTGCAAAATCTTCCAAACCCGTTTGAAAAAATATTTGGTGAATATTGGGCTACGATATTGGGTGGCTTAGTGGCATTAATGCTCACATTGATTGCGTTTTTACTTGGCAAAAGATCAAAAAATAAAAAGGAAAAATAGCGTTTTTTCTACCGCACTTTTGCCAAAAAAGCGTAAAAAACAAAAAAATTTGATGATTTTTTTACACACTTAGAAATAAACAAAAGACAGAGTGAAAATAGGTATTTAACCTAACACAAAAGAATATTATTCCAACAACAAAAACATAAAAAGATAATTTAACTATTTTTACATTATTAAAAACTCACAGACAAACATAAAACACTAAAAAAAGCATTTGACAGCCCTTTATTTATTCGTAACATAGCAAGGGTTTCACACAGGATTTTCGTAGGATTTTTTATGTTTTTTTCCGTTTCTTTATCACTCAATCTGCTGCTCACACATTCTTTGTGCGGCTAGCTTGTGGATGAAAAACCATTAAATGTAAAAAACAAAAACTAACCCGCACTTCATAGAATTGCGGGTTTTTATTTAAAAAATTTTGTAAAAAATAACCGCACTTTCGGCACTATTTTTAAAAGGACATTGTTATGACAGATCGCGTAATTATTTTTGACACCACGTTGCGTGACGGTGAACAAGCATTAAAAGCGAGCTTGACCGTTAAGGAAAAATTGCAAATTGCTTTAGCGTTGGAACGCTTAGGGGTCGATGTGATGGAAGTGGGCTTTCCGGTATCCTCTCAGGGAGATTTTGAATCGGTACAAACCATTGCACGCCATATCAAGCATTCACGTGTAGCGGCGTTATCCCGTGCGGTAGATAAAGATATTGATGCCGCCTACGAAGCCTTGAAGGTGGCAGAGGCCTTCCGTATTCACACCTTCATCGCCAGCTCTGCCTTACACGTGGAAGCCAAATTAAAACGCACTTTTGATGATGTCGTGGAAATGGCAGTTGCCGCAGTAAAACGAGCCCGTAATTACACCGATGATGTGGAATTTTCCTGCGAAGATGCGGGGCGTACGGGCATTGATAATATTTGTCGTATTGTAGAAGCCGCCATCAACGCCGGTGCGACAACCGTCAATATTCCCGATACCGTAGGTTATTGTTTACCAATAGAATATGGCAACATTATCGCTCAGGTGCGTAATCGTGTGCCGAATATCGATAAAGCGGTGATTTCCGTGCATTGCCACAACGATTTAGGTATGGCAACTGCCAATTCCTTAACTGCTGTACAAAATGGTGCACGTCAGATTGAATGTACCGTCAATGGTATCGGTGAACGTGCCGGTAATACCGCCCTTGAAGAGGTGGTGATGGCAATTAAAACCCGTCAGGAATTGTTTGGTGTGGATACCCGCATTAACACACAAGAAATCCACCGTGTCAGCCAAATGGTGAGCCAGCTTTGCAATATGCCGATTCAACCAAATAAAGCCATCGTGGGTTCTAACGCCTTCGCCCATTCCTCAGGTATCCATCAAGACGGTATGTTGAAAAACAAAAATACCTACGAAATTATGTCGCCGGAAACCATCGGGTTGAAAAAAGAAAAATTAAACCTCACCGCCCGTTCCGGTCGTGCCGCAGTGAAAGGTCATATGGCGGATATGGGTTATACCGAGCAAGATTATGATTTGGATAAATTATATGATGCCTTCTTGAAATTGGCAGACAAAAAAGGACAAGTGTTTGATTACGATTTGGAAGCCTTGGCATTTATTGATATGCAGCAAGGTGATGAAGATCGTTTGGTATTAGATAAACTTTCCGCCCACTCCACCAAAGAATATCCGGCAACGGCATTTGTTCAATTACAATTAGACGGAGAAAAATTAAGCACATCTTCTATCGGCGGTAACGGCCCTGTGGATGCAGTATATAACGCCATTTTGACCTTAACGGGCTTAGATATCAAAATGTCTCACTACAATTTAACCGCTAAGGGAGAAGGTGCGGAAGCCTTAGGCCAAGTGGATATTGTGGTGGAACACGAGGGACGCAAATTCCACGGTGTTGGTTTAGCAACGGATATTGTGGAATCCTCAGCATTGGCGTTGGTGCATGCGATTAATGCGATTTATCGATCTCAGAAAGTTGCGGATATTAAACATCATAAAGCAGTCGGGGCTTAATCCCGTTCAGGTTTCGCCCTGAAGGGCGAGTTACTTTTCTTTGCTTTGCCAAAGAAAAGTAACCAAAAGAAAAGCAACCCTGCTTTGCCTTAACCCTTTGTTCCATTGAATTTGCTTAACGGAAATTTTCTGAACTCGCTACGCTCAAACAGACGAAAATTTCCTACAAATTCAATTCCACAAAGGCGGCAAAGAAGGGAACCCGATAAAGTGCGGTTAAAATTCTAGATATTTTTATATCTTAAAAATATTGTTAAAACCAACCGCACTTTTCAAATGATGTGCCGATTAATTCGGGGCCCCATATAAATCGCCTTTGCGACTTGGCATTTTTAGCTAAATTTGTACTGTTTGAGCGTAGCGAGTTTACAAATTTAGCGTTAAGAAAATGACAATAAAGCAAAGATCAGCGATTTAACTGGGGCGTGTTTTCTTTGCCTACTTTCTTTTACACGAGTAAAAGAAAGTAGGTCGCCATCGGCGAAACCCGATGCTAATTTAAAATAAAATTTAAACAAAATAGGAAAAACCAAAATGAAATCATACAACATCGCAATCCTCCCCGGTGACGGAATCGGCCCTGAAGTCATGGCGGAGGCAATAAAAGTCCTTAACAAAATCCAAGAGAAATTCAATATTAAATTCAACTTTAATGAATTTTATGTCGGTGGTGCGGCAATTGACAATTGTGGGTGTCCATTGCCGGCTGAAACCTTAAAAGGTTGTGAAAACGCCGATGCAATTTTATTCGGTTCTGTTGGAGGCCCTAAGTGGACAAATTTACCACCGGATCAACAGCCGGAACGTGGTGCACTCTTGCCATTGCGTAAACATTTCAAATTATTTTGCAACCTCCGTCCGGCAACCCTTTACAAAGGGTTAGAAAAATTCTGTCCTTTACGTGCGGATATTGCGGCGAAAGGCTTTGATATGGTGGTGGTGCGTGAATTAACCGGCGGTATTTACTTTGGTCAGCCGAAAGGTCGTGAAGGCGAAGGGGCGCAAACCAAAGCATTTGATACAGAAGTCTATTACAAATACGAAATTGAACGCATTGCCCGTGCGGCTTTTGAAGCGGCAATGAAACGCCGTAAACACGTCACTTCCGTAGATAAGGCGAACGTATTGCAAAGTTCAATTTTATGGCGTGAAACCGTGGCGGAAATCGCAAAGGAATATCCTGAAGTGACCGTTGAAAATATGTATATCGACAATGCCACTATGCAATTAATCAAAGCACCGGAATCTTTTGATGTCCTGCTCTGCTCCAACATTTTCGGCGATATTATTTCCGATGAAGCAGCCATGATCACTGGTTCAATGGGAATGTTGCCTTCCGCCAGTTTAAATGAAGAAGGCTTTGGCTTATACGAACCAGCCGGCGGTTCTGCACCGGATATCGCCGGCAAAGGTATTGCCAATCCTATCGCACAAATTTTATCGGCGGCAATGATGCTACGTTATAGCTTTAACTTAAATGAAGCAGCTGATGCTATTGAGAATGCTGTACAAAAAGTTTTGGCTGCCGGCTATCGTACCGGCGATTTAGCCGATGATTCGGCCCCCATCTCTACGGCGGAAATGGGCACTTTGATTACAAACGCACTTTAACCCGTGGCTGAAAGTGCGGTCAAAAATTCTAT
Source organism: Pasteurella sp. WM03 (assembly GCF_004570945.1). Lineage (NCBI taxonomy): Bacteria > Pseudomonadati > Pseudomonadota > Gammaproteobacteria > Pasteurellales > Pasteurellaceae > Pasteurella > Pasteurella sp. WM03. The sequence goes on along the minus strand of NZ_SPPO01000011.1, from coordinate 16,907 downwards.
CTTTTTTCACCGCACTTTCCCCTCAATAAAATAGAGAAAAAGATTATGGCAAAAACACTTTATCAAAAATTATTTGACTCTCACATTGTGTATGAAGCGGAAGGCGAAACGCCGATTTTGTATATTAACCGCCATCTGATCCACGAGGTCACCAGCCCACAAGCCTTTGACGGTTTGCGTGTGGCAGGTCGCAATGTGCGTCAAGTGGGTAAAACCTTTGGCACGATGGATCACAGCATTTCCACGCAAGTGCGTGATGTGAATAAATTAGAAGGTCAGGCAAAAATTCAAGTATTAGAACTTGAAAAAAACACCAAAGCTACCGGTATTCAGTTGTTTGATATGAAAACCAAAGAACAAGGCATTGTGCATGTAATGGGGCCGGAACAGGGTTTAACCCTTCCCGGTATGACGATTGTTTGCGGCGACTCGCACACTGCCACCCATGGTGCATTCGGGGCATTAGCATTTGGTATCGGCACATCAGAAGTGGAACACGTTTTAGCCACACAAACCTTAAAGCAAGCCCGAGCCAAAAGTATGAAAATTGAAGTCCGTGGCAAAGTTGCACCAGGGATTACCGCAAAAGATATTATCCTTGCTATCATCGGTAAAACCACCATGGCAGGCGGTACAGGACACGTTGTAGAATTTTGCGGTGAGGCAATTCGTGATCTTTCGATGGAAGGCAGAATGACAGTCTGCAATATGGCCATTGAAATGGGGGCAAAAGCAGGCTTAATCGCCCCGGATGAAACGACCTTTGAATATTTAAAAGGTCGCCCTCATGCGCCGAAAGGTCAAGATTGGGACGATGCGGTGGAATATTGGAAAACCTTAAAATCCGATGAAGATGCACAATTTGACACAGTGGTTACCTTAGAAGCAAAAGATATTGCACCGCAGGTCACTTGGGGAACGAATCCCGGGCAAGTTATCGGCATCAACCAATTAGTGCCGAATCCAACAGAAATGGACGATCCCGTTACCCGTGCGTCTGCAGAAAAAGCTTTGCAATATATTGGTTTAGAAGCTAATACGAATTTAAAGGATATTGCTGTCGATCAAGTGTTTATCGGCTCTTGCACCAATGCCCGCATTGAAGATTTGCGTGCTGCCGCAGCAGTGATGAAGGGGCGTAAAAAAGCAGATAACGTGAAACGCATTTTAGTCGTGCCGGGTTCAGGCTTGGTAAAAGAACAAGCAGAAAAAGAAGGCTTAGATAAAATCTTTATCGAAGCAGGCGCAGAATGGCGTAACCCGGGATGCTCTATGTGTTTAGGGATGAATGACGACCGTTTAGGCGAGTGGGAACGTTGTGCCTCCACCAGCAACCGTAACTTTGAGGGTCGCCAAGGTCGCAACGGACGAACACACCTTGTCAGCCCGGCAATGGCTGCGGCAGCAGGAATGTTCGGTAAATTTGTTGATATTCGTGATGTGGCATTAAATTAAGAGGAAACAAAAATGGCAGGATTTAAACAACTTTCAGGCTTAGTGGTACCCTTGGATGCAGCCAATGTGGACACCGATGCCATCATTCCCAAACAATTTCTACAAGCCATTACCCGTGTAGGCTTTGGCAAACATTTATTCCACGAATGGCGTTATTTAGATGTGGAAGGCACACAACCTAATCCGGAATTTGTGCTGAATTTTCCACAATATCAAGGGGCAACCATTTTACTTGCCCGTAAAAATCTTGGTTGCGGTTCTTCCCGTGAACACGCCCCTTGGGCACTCGCCGATTACGGTTTTAAAGTGATGATTGCCCCAAGTTTTGCGGATATTTTCTACAATAATAGCTTAAACAATCATATGTTGCCGATTCGTTTGAGCGAGCAAGAAGTAGAAGAAATTTTCCAATGGGTATGGGCGAATGAAGGCAAACCAATTCATGTGGATTTGGAAGCCATGACCGTGACCGTAGGCGAGAAAGTCTATCACTTTGAACTGGACGAATTCCGCCGTCATTGCTTATTAAACGGCTTAGATAATATCGGCTTAACCCTTCAGCACGAGGACAAGATCGCCGAATACGAGAAAAATATCCCGGCATTTTTGCGTTAATCCTACAAAAGTGCGGTTAAAAATCTCGGTGTTTTTAACCGCACTTTTACCTAAATGTTTCCATAGCGTTTGACAGACTTTCCCCTTCCCCCTATTATCTTCCACGCTTTTATATTGATTATTCTAAGGAACAGCACAATGATTGCTTACACCTTTCTATCTTTATTTACGATTGCGGCAATAATTTTTATTGTGAACTCTCATTATCGTTGGACATATCTTTTTGCGATTTCATTATTTGTTTTCTTCTTTGGTGGAATGCTCACCTTGACAGGACAATGGCAACGCGCGCTCAATTTTTCCTCTGTGTTTTTTGTGGCGCTGATGCTATTCCACCGCTTAAAAATCCATTACTATAAACAACCTTTGCTCATTTCCGATTTTTTTCTAGTGGTCGATTGGCGCAACTGGGAAACCCTATTGCACTATAAGGGTGCCTTAGTTGGTGTAATTGGCTTACTTACATTACTTGGTTATGCCATTTTCGGTTGGTCAGATACCGAATCACTGGGGATATTCGGGCATATATTCGGAGGGATTTTATTGCTCGGGAGTTTTTCCCTAATGTGGCATTATTCTAAAAATCCTCAGGCTTTACAGGTTTGGCTTGATTCTTTACCTGATGATGGGCGTGATGTGTTTTTAAATTTGCCGATGTCTTGTCGGGGAATTTTCTTCAAAGTGCCGCAATTTTCAGGTGAAAGTGAAAATTTTACGAAAAAAATGACTGCACTTTACGCACAACAAACCGGGCCAACCCCAGCAACCGACAAACCGGATATTGTGGTGGCATTATTAGAATCCACACTTAATCCTCACCAATTCGCTTTCACTCGGCAAAACATTCCACCACTGCCAATGTTTGAACAGCAAAAGGATACTGTCTTTATGTCTCCCTTGCGAGTACATACTTTTGCCGGTGCCACTTGGCGTTCCGAATTTGCTTTCCTTGCCGGCGTGCCTTGCACGGATTTTGGTGCATTAGCCAGCGGTGTTTTTTATTCCGTCGTGCCGCATTTAAAATCGGGCTTAATTAAAAATTTACGTGCACAGGGCTATTTCTGCGTAGCGCTCTCTCCTTTTACCAAAGGCAATTACAATGCAAAGTCCGCTTATGATCATTTTGGCTTTGACTTAATGTTGCAACCCCAAGATTTGGGCTATCCTGCGCCATTAAGCAAAAATTTATGGACAATCAGCAGTGAAGAAATGATGACATACACGAGAATGATCTTAGAAAAGCAACATCCTTCACTCGAAAAAATTAACCAGCCAATATTTATCTATGTTTTAACCATGCGTGAGCACGGCCCTTATAATTTAGATATGGAAAATATCTATCACCTTGAAATGCCAACTTTAAATGAGAAGAGCATTTCCTCACTCAATGATTACACTCAACGCATCGTGGCACTCAATGAAGCGATTGAGAAGATGGACGAATATTTACATCAACGCAACAAACCCTTTGTTTTCGGCTATTTTGGTGATCATCAAGTGGCATTTGATAACGCTATTCCGGCAAAAAAAGGCGATTTTCCTTTCCCTGATTACATCACTCAATTTGTCGTGAGAAGTAATGCAACTACGCCATTCAAACAAGAACAAGATTTCCTTGATCTTGCCTTTGCAGGCGGTTTATTGTTAGATGTTGCCGGATTATCAGCACAAGATAAGTTTATGGAAGCCAATAAAGCGATGCGCCAATTAAGTGAAGGAAAACTGGAAGATAGTCCGAATAAGCAGTTCGTTGATGACTATCGTCACTATCTCTATCAAACCTTAAAAATTGCACAATAATGGTTGAAGCCACGAAACATTATCTTGCTTCTGTTATCATTTCCTTCGTCTGAAGTTAAGGAATAGTAAGCCAACATAACCCACGAGTGGGCTAAATTAAAACCGCCCACTCGTTATTTCCTAAATATTAGGATTCTACCTTTGTTTTTTTCACCACATAGTTATAAATCACCAACACGATAAAGATACCGACTATCGAGAATGTGATCATATCTTTGGAAAAATATTGAGCCATGTAACCAAGTACAATTCCCACACCACCAAAGTCAGCATCAGAGAAAGTCGTATTGGCAAAACCTAACGAACCTAACACAGGAAGTAAGAATACCGGCAGGAAAGTGATCAATAACCCTTGGGCAAATGCCCCTATTATCGCGCCACGGCGACCACCTGTTGCATTACCAAATACACCGGCTGTCGCACCACAAAAGAAATGCGGTACAACGCCCGGAAGGATTAATACCCAATTCAATTGGTTCAACAAGGCAAGCCCGACAATCCCACCAACAAAACTAGAAAGAAAACCGATTAATACTGCATTTGGAGCATAGGGGAATACGATAGGGCAATCTAATGCCGGTTTTGCATTCGGTACTAATTTTTCAGAAATACCGGTAAAGGCGGGTACAATTTCAGCTAAAATTAAACGCACGCCTTGTAAGATAATAAATACCCCGGCAGCGAAGGTAATAGCTTGAATTGCCGCATAAACCAAATAGTGTTGCTCATGGCTATAATGCTGGCTAACATAATCACGTCCAGAGGCGATTGCAAGAATAAAATAAATCACCATCATGGTTAGAGAAATAGAAATCGAGCTATCACGCAAGAAACTTAGATTTTTAGGCAAATCCATTTCTTCGGTGGATTTAGAGCCTTTCCCGAACACTTGACCAAGTGCCCCTGAAAGCACATAGCCCAAAGTACCAAAATGGCCAAATCCAACCTCATCGCTTTCAGTAATTTTCTTCATATAAACATGTGCAATCGCAGGGAAGAATGCCATGATTAAACCAAGTGTAAGCGCACCGGTAAAAATTAATTCCACACCGTCTAAACCTGCCACGGTAAGTATTACGGCTATCATACAGGCCATATAAAATGTGTGATGACCGGTTAAGAAAATAAATTTTAAACGGGTAAAACGAGCAACAATAATATTGGCGACCATTCCAAATGCCATAATAAGTGCGGTTGCGGTTCCATATTTTTCAATTGCCATGGAAACAATGGCTTCATTATTCGGGATAATCCCCTGTACATTAAAACCATATTCAAACATACCGCCTAATGGCGAAAGTGAACCAACCAATACGCCGGCCCCTCCGCCTAATACAATAAAACCTAAGATAGTTTTAATCGTTCCCTTAATCACGTCCGGAAAAGATTTTTTCTGCATAAGCAAACCGACAAGTGCGATTAAACCCACCAGAATGGAAGGGACTTTAAGAATATCAAGGATAAAGAAAAGAATAGATTCCATTTTGTGTTCCTTCTGATAATGAAACAAAGTTAGCGATTAAAATATTCACCAAGTTTTTCTTCAAATTCAGTCACGCTGACAATATTTTTCATCACAATGACACGATCTTCGGGAATCGGGCTACTTTTTGCTATATCACGTGCCATAACGAAAACATCGGCATCATCGACCGTTACCGAAGCGAGATCGGTATGAGCGACTTCTGCCTCAATGCCTAATTTCTTTAAGGCTTTTTTAATGTTCATTTCCATCATAAAGCTACTACCAATACCATGTCCGCAAACAGCCATAATTTTCATAATGTTTCTCCTATAATGAGAGAGGATTGAATGAATAAGGGTTAGACTTTTCTAAAATTGTATGAAGATCAGAAACCTAGTCATTAAAAGTCTATTATTTCCAGCATAATTGCCTCACCGACAATTAAGTTAAAGCAAGTCTATGACTGAATGATAGCGTTATCAATAAGCAATATTCAGAAATGTGATCTGGTTAACATTTTTTTCATAAAGCCTTTTTGCTAAAATCAGGCAGGCTTAACATTTGGATATACTAAGAATGACTCTTTTAGGAAAACATCGCCGTTCATCCGGTAAAGTCACTTTATCGCATGTCGCAAAATTGGCAGGCGTAGGACAAATGACCGTTTCACGTGCACTACGTACCCCAGAACAGGTCTCGGCAGAACTTCGTGAAAAAATTCAGCAAGCCATTGAAACTTTGGGCTATGTTCCTAATTCTGCCGCTCGAGAATTAGCCTCTAATACTTCACGCAATATTGTGATCGTTACGCCTTCTATCACTGCAACGGAAAATACTCTGATACTCAACGGCTTACAAAAAGCCCTTGATGATGTAGATATTCAACTGATTATTCTAATTGCAGGTAAACCGAATTGGTTACGAGAGTTAGTGAATTATTCCCCCTCTGCGGTCATTCTGATTAATTTGAATGTACCTTTATCCGAACGAAATTGGATTGCCAATAGTGGCTTGCCTTGCATTGAAATCGGCTCAAAACAACGTACACCACTTGGTATTAATGTGTGTGTCGATGTTAAAAGTGCGGTCGAAATGATGATTGATTATTTAATCAAACAAGGTTATCAAGAAATCGGGTTACTCTGTGCCAGACAACAGCAGGCAATTTTCCAACAATATCTTGAAAGCTGGCATAAAACACTCCTCTCACGCTTTCGAGATCCTCAGCTCATTCTTCACAGTGCAGAAATCCCCTCCTTTTCCGGTGGGGCAAAATTATTCAATGAGGCATTATTGACTTGGGATAAAGTGGACGCATTAATTTTCCTTTCTGATGAATTAGCTTGCGGAGCGTTATTTGAAGCACAACGCAAGCATTATGCGATCCCTTATAAAGTCGCGATTGCCGGCTTAGGTGGATTAGAAGTCGGTCAAGCCGCCTACCCTACATTAACAACAATTCAAATTCCCTATGAGCAGTTAGGAAAAATTGCCGGTGAAAAATTAAAACAATGCCTCCAAGATACTCATCACTCCTTAGAAAAAGAAACCATTCAGCTTGAGACTCGGCTCATTATTCGGGATAGTGCCTAATAAAGCAGAAAGGGGTTATCTGAACACTTAAATCAAGATAGCGCTAAATTGCTGATCACTATCTTGAATAACGACATTATCATTATAAAACTCACAATAGCTGAACAACATTTCATACATCAAGTGCGGTCAAAATTATGAAGATTTTTAACCGCACTTTCTTCATTGACACAGCAAAGACATCTGCCTATTATCATTGCAATGATCCTGTTCTATAACTAAACCATGCAAAAAAATACTCTAACCCCACTCAAAAACGCTCTTGCCCAACGCATTTTAATCCTTGATGGTGCTATGGGGACGATGATCCAACAATATAAACTCACCGAGGCAGATTTCCGCGGTGAACGTTTTAAAAACAGCCCGATTGATGTACGTGGTAATAACGATTTACTCACACTTACCCAACCACTCTTGATTTCCGCTATTCACGAAAAATACCTTGAGGCGGGTGCCGATATTATTGAAACCAATACCTTTAGTGCCACGACCATTGCACAGGCAGATTACGAGTTACAGTCCATTGCCTATGAATTAAATTTTGCCGGTGCAAAATTGGCACGTCTTGCGGCGGATAAATACAGCACACCGGAAAAACCACGTTTTATCGCCGGCATTCTAGGCCCAACCAATCGAACCGCCTCCATTTCCCCAAATGTGAACGATCCCGGTTTTCGGAATATCACCTTTATGGCATTAGTAGAAGCCTATGCAGAAGCCACTCGAGGTTTGATAGAAGGTGGCTCAGATTTAATTATGATCGAAACCATTTTCGACACGCTCAACGCCAAAGCAGCAGTATTTGCCATTGAAACGGTATTTGAAGAATTGGGTGTAGCGCTGCCGATTATGATCTCAGGCACGATCACCGATGCCTCGGGACGAACACTCTCAGGACAAACCACTGAAGCCTTCTACAACTCCCTTCGCCACGCTAAACCGATCAGTTTCGGATTAAACTGTGCATTAGGGCCGAAAGAGCTGCGTCAATATGTGGAACAACTTTCCAAAATCAGCGAAACCTATGTTTCCGTTCATCCTAACGCCGGTTTGCCGAATGCCTTTGGTGGCTATGATTTAGGCGCAGAAGAGATGGCAGCGCAATTAAAAGAATGGGCGGAGAGCGGTTTTGTGAATATTATCGGAGGTTGCTGCGGCACAACGCCCGAACATATTAAAGCCTTTACAGAAGCGGTGGCAAACATTCCACCACGCCGATTGCCTGAAATTAAAACTGCCATGAGGTTGTCTGGGCTTGAGCCACTCAATATTGATGACGACAGTTTGTTTGTCAATGTGGGGGAACGCAATAATGTGACGGGTTCGGCAAAATTCAAAAAATTAATCAAAGAAGAAAAATTTGCTGAAGCCATTGAGATTGCGATTGAACAAGTAGAAAACGGCGCACAAGTGATCGATGTGAATATGGACGAAGCCCTACTCGACTCGCAAAAATGTATGACCCGTTTCCTCAACATTATGGCAACAGAACCCGATGCCGCCAAAGTACCTGTGATGATCGATTCAAGTAAATGGGAAGTAATTGAGGCAGGTTTGCAAGCGATTCAAGGGAAAGGCATTGTGAACTCCATTTCACTGAAAGAGGGGGAGGAAAAATTTATCCAACAAGCCAAATTGGTGCGTAAATACGGTGCGGCAGTGGTTGTGATGGCATTTGATGAAGTGGGGCAAGCAGATACCGAAGATCGAAAAGTGGAAATCTGCACCCGTGCTTATCGGATTTTGGTCGATCAAGTGGGCTTTCCACCCGAAGATATTATTTTTGACCCGAATATTTTCGCCATTGGCACAGGGATCGAAGAACACAATAACTACGGTGTGGATTTTATCAATGCCACAGGGCGAATCAAACGTACCTTACCGCACGCCAAAATTTCAGGTGGAGTATCCAATGTATCCTTCTCCTTCCGAGGCAATAATGCCATGCGTGAAGCCATACATGCGGTATTCCTCTACCATGCCATTAAACAAGGAATGGATATGGGGATTGTCAATGCGGGACAACTAGCGATTTATGACGATCTCGATCCCGAACTGCGTGAAGTCGTGGAAGATGCGGTGCTTAATCGCCACCCTGATGCAACTGAACGTCTATTGGATATTGCGGAAAAATATCGTCATCAAGGTAACGAAAGTGCGGTCGATTCTGTCGCAGAATGGCGCACTTGGTCAGTGGAAGAACGCTTAAAACACGCCTTGGTGAAAGGAATCACTACCTATATTGTGGAAGATACCGAAGAAGCCCGCCAAAAATTCCCGACACCATTAGAGGTGATCGAAGGGCCATTGATGGACGGTATGGACGTGGTCGGTGATTTATTTGGGGACGGTAAAATGTTCTTACCCCAAGTGGTGAAATCGGCACGGGTGATGAAACAGTCAGTCGCCTATTTAGAGCCATTTATCAATGCGACCAAACAAAAAGGCTCATCAAATGGAAAAGTCGTGATCGCTACTGTCAAAGGCGATGTGCACGACATCGGCAAAAATATCGTCAGCGTGGTGTTGCAATGTAATAATTTTGAAGTGATTGATCTTGGCGTGATGGTGCCGGCGGATAAAATTATTCAAACAGCGATTGACGAAAACGCGGATATTATCGGCTTGAGTGGGTTGATCACGCCGTCCCTCGATGAAATGGAATACTTTTTAGGCGAAATGAACCGCCTGAAATTGAATATTCCCGTCATTATCGGCGGAGCGACCACCTCCAAAGAACACACAGCGATTAAACTTTACCCGAAATATCAGCACGAAGTGATTTACACCACCAATGCCTCCCGTGCCGTGACCGTCTGTGCGGCGTTGATGAATCCGGAAACTAAAGCAGAACTATGGGCGAGAACGAAACAAGAATACGAAAAAATCCAGCAAGCCTTTGCCAACAAAAAAGCACCCCGCAAGCAGTTACCAATTGAAGAAGCCAGAGCCAACCGCTTTGATGCCTTCAGCGGCGAATGGGCGGATTATCAAGTGCCTGTGCCAAACCAGATAGGCGTTATCGAATATAAAAATGTGCCGATTGCTACGTTACGCCAATTTATCGACTGGTCGCCATTCTTCCGCTTATGGGGCTTGATGGGCGGCTACCCTGATGCCTTTGACTATCCTGAAGGCGGTGAAGAAGCCCGTAAAGTCTATAATGATGCACAAAAAGTGTTGGACGAATTAGAGCAAAATCACAAGCTCAACCCTAGCGGTGTGATGGGAATCTTCCCGGCCAACAGCGTGGGCGATGATATTGAAATCTATCAAAATTCTGACCGCACTTTAGTGGCAGGCAAGGCCTATCATCTCCGCCAACAAGGTGAAAGGGGTAAAAACAGCAAAAGCCCGTACAATCTTTGTTTAAGCGATTTTATCGCAAGCAAAGAGAGCTGTAAGCAAGATTGGTTCGGCATGTTCGCCGTTTGTGCAGGGACAGAAGAACACGATTTAGTGGAAGGCTACAAAGCCGCAGGGGACGACTACAATGCGATTTTACTGCAAGCCGTTGGCGATCGACTTGCCGAAGCGATGGCGGAATATCTGCACTTTGAACTTCGCACGAAAATCTGGGGATATAGCAAAGAAACCTTTGAAAACGACCGCTTGATCCGTGAAGATTACATCGGCATTCGCCCTGCCCCCGGCTACCCAAGTTGCCCTGAACACACCGAAAAACAGATCATCTGGGATTTACTGGAGGTAGAACAACGCATCGGCATGAAACTCACCGAAAGCTACGCCATGTGGCCTGCCGCCAGTGTTTGTGGCTGGTACTTCACCCACCCAGCTTCCAACTACTTCACATTGGGAAGAATTGATGAAGATCAGGCAGTGGATTATGCCAAACGGAAAGGCTGGGGAGAGAAAGAGGTGGAGAAGTGGTTGGGGGTGGTGATGAAGTGAAGCACTCAAAACAATTAAAGGTAGTAAATAATATCTATGGTGATTCTAGAGGGCTAATAATATGAAACAAGTCTATATTACTCACGGTTATACAGCAAATGAAGACCAACATTGGTTTCCTTGGCTTGAATTAGAATTAACAAAAATTGGCATTCCTTGCCAACGGTTAGCTATGCCAAATAGCCATCAACCTAACTCACGAGAATGGCTCAATTATCATTTACAAAATGTGATTCTAACACCAGAAACTATTTTAGTCGGACATAGCCTCGGATGTATCGCTTCTCTTCGTTTACTTGCCCATACTCAACAAAAAATTACGGCGGGAATTTTCGTTTCTGGATTTTACGAATCGGTACCGGGTTTACCGATGTTAGATGAATTTATAACAGATTATGCAAAACAACTCCCCTGTTTACCAGAGCATTCTTATGTCATTACAGCCCAAGACGATAGTATTGTGCCTTCTGAGTTCAGCCAACGATTTGCACATTATTTAGGAGCTGAGTATCATTGCTTACCAATGGGGGGACATTTTCTTGATCGAGAAGGGGCAACTGAATTTCCACTTTTATTAGAAATTATTCGTTTACTGACATAAAGTTGAAAAGGAGCAACGTATCGAATAAAACTCACCGAAGGCTACGCCATGTGCCATGTGCCAACCGCTAGCATTTGTGGTTGGTATTTCACCCCCCCCCCCTTCTAATTACTTCACCCTAGGGAGAATTGATGAAGATCTGGCAATGGATTATGCACAACGCAGGGGGGAGTGAGAGAGAAAGGGTGAAGTCGTTGGAAGTGGCGATGAAATAGAGTTAATTTATTAGAATTAGATATAGCATTTCCCCACTTTCCTTTAGTATATAAAGAAAAAGCGGCATTCAAAATGATATTTAATTGGAGTAAAATGGAAAAAATAAAAAATTTTAAATTAACACTATCTTCTATTATGGGAATTGAATGGTTAATTTCCTTTTTATTATTAGTAACATATTTAGATTTATATTTCCAGGTTAAATATAACATATCAATTGTAACTGCATTAGAAAGGTGGGAAATATATCTTAAGAACCCTATTGATTACTTATTTTTACTAATTCCATTTTCATTAATTTTTTCTATTCTATTTCCTATCATGGAGTTTATTTATGTTATGTTTATTTCAGATTTACTTACAAGAGTGGGATTAAAAGTCTATAGAACATCATATGACGAAAATTTTAAGCATCTAGATAATGTAATATTAATAACCATTCAGACTAATAATGATACATTAATGAAGTATTGTGAACAATGTAAGATCACTTTTAAAAAAAGAAGGTTTATAACTGTAGCTAGTTGGGGAATTATATATTTATTATTACTCTACTACTCATTACCTAATAATGGAGATAACCCTATTTTAATAAAAATATATATTGACTCCTTTAAATATGCAGAAGAAAAATCTATTTTTCTTTTATATAGTCTAATGCTTGCAAGTATATCCTCTGTCTTTTTTCTATTTGATACTTTATTTTATATTAATAGAAAAGAAGTATATTTCCCTGTAATAAAAGATAAATAAGTTTAGACTTACCAGTATATTTTATTTCTACAACATATCTAAACCTTAAGAAGATTATATAGACATAGCAGACAAGGAGTTGACCATAATTTTACGCTCCCATTTTGTTCACTATGCAAGTATTTCTCCCCTAAAGGAGCTTAGCATAACCTAGGGTAACTTGTTACCCGCGGCATTAAAAACTCCCATAACAGCTAATCCATCACATAAACCACTTCAACCCCATCAATCTTGAGTTTTTCATAGTATTTTCCTGTAATCAGGATCTTTTTATAGTTATCTTTAATATACAAAAGATTATTGATTTCGTGGATATTTTCAGGGATTTAAAAGGCAACTTGAATATATGAAATTTCATCAGACTTTTGAGCAATAAAGTCAATTCCTTTGCTATCTAGTTTCCCTACATCAACAATATAGCCTCATCTTAATAACTCAATAAAACAATATTTTCTAAACGATTAGAATCATTCGTATTTTGCTTCATCTTTTATAGAATAATCGGTAAATATCACAACTAAAAAACCCCTCTTAGGTTTTCCTAAGAGGGGTTTTAGTTAATGACTATACAAGTCAACAATTAAGCAATTTGTACAGTAACAGCCTCTTCTACAAGAAGTTGTGCACCATAAGTTGCACCTGTCTGGTTATAGGCTTTATAGGTTACACCGCCATCAGTGACAGTACCTGCTTCTTCCCAGTTACCACCGATAAGGTCAACTTTATCTTGAGCATCACCTAATACTTTCACTTGGTGTTTAGATTGACCAAATGTTTTAAGCTGGTGATTTAGGTCAAGTACATCTTGTACACCAATTTTCAGTGTTTTCGCACTCTCTCCTTTATCTAAATCAAGTACTTCGATATTTGAGATACGGGACATGCCAACACCTGTTGCCATATATCCGACACCTGCGTTCGTGATCTTAGAGAAATCAATCGTTGTTACATCACTTGCAAAAGATAATGTATCAACACCTTGACCACCGTCTACACGAGCGAAACGTCCATCCTGCTCATAACTATTCGTACGAGCTAGGGCATCAAGGTTGCTTTGATTTAGTACAATGGTGTCATTGCCAAAACCGGTGTAAATAACATCCGCACCACCATTACCGTATACCTTATCAGCACCGCTAGTTCCGCCAATAAAATCGCTAAACTCGGTACCTTGTGCTTCACCATTTTCTACAGTGATTGTTGGCTGTACATTTAGCTCTCGATGTCCTGAGAAAATAGTTACTTGCCCTGGGTTAAGGATCACATCTCCAGAGCTGGAAGTTCTAGAATTCGTACTTGCTGTTGCAGGGCTATGTAGTAAGGCAAAGTCCACCAAACCATCACCATTAAAGTCAGAGAAACCGGCAATAGCTAAACCTTTAGTTGCTGATTCAGGAATAATAAAACCATGCACGCCAATATTCTCTAAATCAACCGTAGTCGTTGTATTACCCGGCGCACCAAATAATACGAAGCTACCGCCTGTCTCATTTGCAATAACATAATCACCTAAGCCATCACCATCTAAATCACCAATACCTGATACGGCAGTTTTATCAGTGAATGTGCCTTCTTTACCTTTAATAATTATGCCACCATTACCGCCGGTTATGCTATCAGCACCAAATGACACAGGTGTTGTGCTATTACCACCAAAAAGAACATAAGCTCGATCTTGTTCAGGTGAAACAACTATCGCATCAGCATAGCCATCGCCATTCACATCACCGGCAGCATTTACACTATCAACCTCATTACTAAAGGTCAGAACGTTGCTGTTATTTAGACCCTCTTTGCTACCAAAGAAAATACCTTTATTAGTAACAACATCAGCATAACCATCATTATTGAAGTCACCTAATGCCGCCGCACGTGGTGCTTTTGCAGTAACATCAGCCTCAGCTTTATTAAACTCTAAGCCGGTTTGATCCGGGTTACCACCTTGGCTAAATGGTTTACCAAAGTATACATTAGAAGTCGTTGGCCCTAATACCGCAACATCAGATAAACCATCCCCGTTTACATCACCGATACCGGCAATACCTGTGGCTGGTACTCCATTATGATTAATCGTAACGCTTGGTGCTTGCGCTTCAGGACCTGAAATCAATGTAATGTTAGCTGTAGTCGGATTATAATCAGGTAAAGTAGCTGTATAACTAGTTACCCCTGCAACACTTGGATTCCGTTTATAACTTATTGCGTGTGTAGCAGCCACAACGTCATTCAAGCCATCTCCATTAAAGTCACCCAATCCTGTTTGTAAATAAGTTGATTGACCAATACTAAGTGGCTTAGAGCCAAACCCACCCTGTCCATTAGAGGTCATCACATCATAACCGGCACGGTTTACAGAAACAGCCGCTAAGTTATCAAAACTATTTCCAAGTGGCCCTAATGACGAAATTGTTGTTCCGTTCATGCTAACTTTTTTCATCGACGCATCACTAAAGGTGTGAGACGAACCACGGACAACAGTAATATCAAAGCTTTCTACAGTTGATGCAGGTATTGTACTCTCCGTTGAAGCATAGAACGAATGTTGTTTAATCGTCAATGTTTTCTCTTGAGGTACGTCATATGTCCAGTTTCCGTTTGCATCAGCTTGAACTTCTGCAAATTTCACATAGTGGCCACCTGCATCTTTTTCAAACAAGTAAACTGTACTGTTTGGTTTAGTTGCTGTACCTTTAAGCATTGGGTTAGCATCATCAGTTTGTGTTCCGCTCAGGAAAGTACCCGTAACATCGCCAATATCATCGTCATAAGAAGTGATTTTAGCCGTCATGGTTACATCAGGAACATCTACCGGCTTCGCTTTATCTAACTCAGCTTGTGCAGCTGTTTTACCTTGACCATCCGGTAAGCTGTCGATTGCTTTCTGTGCTGCATCTTTCGCTGCTTCAACTGCAGCGTTTGCATTTTCAATCGCTTTCTTCTCTTCAGGAGTGATCGAGTTATCTGAGTTCGCCTTGTCAAGTGCGTCTTTTGCTGCTTCCGCCGCAACTTTTGCAGCATTAACTAAGTCATCAACACTATCCGGAACACCGTTACTGTTTTCATCATTGACTGCAGGTACTTGAATACCGTCTAACGCATCAACAGTGCCTTGTAAAGTGTCTTTACCTTCAATACTATCCGGTAAACCTTTCACTGCTTCATCCGCTGCTTTTTTCGCATCACTCGCTGCTTTCTGCGCTGCGTCTAATTCGGTTTTTTCAGTCGGGTTAATTACACCGTCTTTCTGAGCTTCTTTTAACGCATCTTTCGCCGCTTGGTCGGCGTCTTTTGCAGCTTTCACCAAGTCATCCACATTATCCGGGATACCGTTACTGTTTGCATCGTTTACAGCTGGCACCTCAACACCATTTGCTGAATCAACTTTCTCTTTTAACCCAGCTTTTTCAGGTGAAGCATCATCTACGTTGCTGAGCGCTTCATTTGCAGCCGCTTTCGCATCATCTACCGCTTTATTGAGTTTCTCCAATTCAGCAACAGCTTCTGGACTTACCACTTTTGGATCACCTAAACTATCCAATTTATCTTGAGCTGCTTTTTGTGCATCTTCAACTGCTTTCACTAAATCATCTACGGCTTTATCTACCGGTGCTTGATCTGTAGTTGTTGAAGGTGTCTTGTTAGCGGCTGCAGGTGTAGTTTTTACAGTAACTGTAGAACCATCTTTCACATCATCAGCTGGTAATGTCACTACCCCATTACGAATGCTGTCATGTCCTGTCCATCTAATATTACCGTTAGGTTGTGCAACACCTGTTACTGTGACAGTTTGTGGATTACCATTTTCATCAGTATAGGTAATTTCAGCCACTCCAGCCTCTTGAGGTAATTGAATTTTAACCTGACCTTTATCATTGCCTGTTGTAACAGGAGTGATAATAGCCGATGCAGCTTCTTCAGTTGGAGTTACCAGTGGTACTTCTACCGGATTTACTTCGTCTAAACGACCTTGTAATTCCTCTTTACCTTTGCTGTCCGGTAAATTATCAAGTGCTTTTTGTGCGTCATCTTTTGCTTTTTCAACCGCAGCATTTGCATCTTCAATCGCTTTTTTCTCATCAGCCGTGATCACACCATCAGATTTCGCATCTTCAAGTGCTTTTTCTGCCGCTTCTTCTGCATCTTCTGCGGCTTTCACCACATCTTCCAATGCTTTCTCTTGATCATCCGGGATACCATTGCCGTTAGCATCAGTAACATCAGGAACCTCTACCGGATTTACTTCGTCTAAACGACCTTGTAATGCGTCTTTACCTTTGCTGTCCGGCAAGTTGTCAATAGCTTTTTGTGCTGCATCTTTCGCTGCTTCAACAGCCGCATTTGCATCTTCAACCGCTTTCTTCTCTTCAGGTGTGATCACACCATCAGATTTCGCATCTTCAAGCGCTTTTTCTGCTGCTTTTTCTGCGTCTTCTGCGGCTTTCACCACATCTTCCAATGCTTTTTCTTGATCATCCGGGATACCATTGCCGTTAGCAT
>NZ_SPPO01000010.1:0-88440 GCF_004570945.1 Pasteurella sp. WM03 | reverse complement strand
AGCAAGGAAAATCAAGCCTGATAGCTGGGTTTATACCGATACTTATCGTAGTTATGATGCCCTTGATGTAAGCGAATTTCACCACGAACGGATTAACCATTCAGAGTTGTTTGCGGTGAAACAAAACCATATTAATGGAATTGAAAATTTTTGGAGTCAAGCTAAGCGGATACTTCGAAAATATAATGGAATAGACCGAAAAAGTTTTCCTTTATTCTTGAAGGAATGTGAATTTCGGTTTAACTTTGGTACACCAAAAAAGCAGTTAAAAACATTGCGAAAATGGTGTGAAATTTAGGGCTAATCTACGTCAGCCCCTAAATTAAGTCCAAAAGGTAAGGCTTGTTGATCACTGATTTTAATATCGCTGACACCTATCTCGGTCTCGCTAGGTAATAACTCAATATTTGCTTCTGCTGTCGGCACCCTTTTAAGATTTTCAAGGGATTGTTCCATATCCCTTACATTCAAAAGATCACCTTTTGAAAAAGTGAAACCTGTTAAGGCACTTAAACGGGTAAAACGTGGAATATCACCACTATCCTCAACGAGAATATTCCCGACTTTGCCGGGAATAATCGTTAACACTAATGAACCACCTTTCAGATCTTGCTCTTGTGTGACAACACGTGTCGTCACGTATCCTTTTTCAATAATCCGATTTTGAATTTGTTTCATCAAAACCCCAAGTCCTTCCCCCCCAAAAACAATGTGGGAGGGTGAGTTTTAAATCATCAGAGGCTTGATTTAATGCCCATTGGAATTGGCTCTTAGAAGAGGAATGTTCCGCTGAATAATCAATCAATGCAATATGATGAATCGGGTAACAAGGGGTTTCTTTATCGGATAGGGACAATTTTTCGTCATTTGTCGTCTCTAAACGAACATCAGCCTGAGATTGTAGGGTTTTCTCTTGCTCCTTCTGACTTTGCTGTTGACGCTGTTGCTGAAGTGCATCCATTTGGTTTAAGCGGGAGAAATTCTCCGGTGGTTGATTAGCGAAAACACATAATGGTGTCGTTGAGAATAATGTAATGGTATAAAGTTTGTTAAATACTGTTTTCATACTTTGATTAAATGATTGAATTTATTTGTTTAATTGCACACAAGGCAATTTTTTATTAATGTTTATACCGCAATAGATGGCGAGTCACGGCAATCCCATCAACATATATACAATGTTTTTTTGACTGTGCGTTCAATTTGGTTTCCATATAATCCGACAAATTTCAAACAAAAATCGACCGCACTTGAAAACAGACTGTCTATTTTACAGCCCAATCCTTTCTTTAATTCGATCCGCAAACATTCCGATACTCACGGCAAAATAATTAGATTTATTCCAGTCTAAAATCGTGCGGAAATTATTTGATACTAAAAATGCTCTCCCTACCTGTTTATCCGGACGGATAAGCCAAAGATCCGTATGGGAAAGTGCGGTCAGTTTTGCTTGTTCTTGTGCGCTGAAACTTAACGGCATCACACCTTGAGCTTGCCAATCACGCAAAGAACGGGCTTTATTTTTCTCAATACCGGAAAGGGATAAATCAATGGGTTGGGTTAACGTCACTTCGATACCCCAAGGCAATTTATCGTCCCAACCTACGGTATGTAAATAATTTGCAATGGAAGCAAAAGCATCAAATTGATTTGTCCAAATATCCTTTGCCCCATCGCCGTTACCGTCAGCCGCATAATTTAAGAAAGCACTTGGCATAAATTGGGTTTGCCCCATTGCGCCCGCCCACGATCCCAACATTCGGGCACGTTGAATATGATCTCGATCCAACATTTTCATCGCATTGATAAATTCTTTGCTAAACAAGGCTTCACGTCTGCCATCAAAGGCAAGAGTCGCCAAGGCAGATAGCACATCATAACGTCCTTGGTAATGTCCGAAACTGCTTTCCATTCCCCATAATGCAAGGATATATTCTTGTTGTACGCAATAACGCTGACTTGCCCGTTGAAGTGGTACTTGGACTTCCCAGTAACGTTCTTCCGCCACATTCACTTTATTATTGGTCAGCACTTTATTGAGGTAATTGGTTGTACCATTTGGATTTAACACTGGCGGTTGGTTTGGATCACGTTTGACGGTTCTTCCTGCCTGCGCCCGATCTAACGCCACCGCTTTTTCTATATAACGAATATTATTTTGTGCATTTAACGTCGCTGGAGAAACCCCTTCCGTTACCGCTTTGCCTTTTAAAAATTGTACATAATCATTAAAATTATTCTGTGTACGGGGTTTGGAATAAACCGCATCACGGCTCACCGCAGGAATATTTGCTGATACTGTTTGACTGACACTGGAACATCCCATAATTAAGCAGGATAAAAGTGCGGTCGATAATAACGAGATTTTTTTCATTTGCTTTCCTTTTAACATTATTTTCTTAAAAATTGATTATAAGCCGCTTTTAATAAGGCAGTTGGCAATAAACGGGAGCCTGATCGCAATACAAAAATAAAAAAACCTGAAGCGAAATCCTGAATACCTAAACGATATTTTAATTTAAATAACCGCCATTCTGCTTTAGCCTGATTTAAACCACGCCGCCGCCCAACCATTCCATTGCCTACCCGAGCATAAACCAAAATATCCGGTAAATTTGCCACAGCTTGACCTTGTGCCACAAGTTTAATCCATAAATAATAATCCTCTTGCAGATCCTCATACCCCCCACAATTTATCACCGCACTTTTTTGATATGCCACCGTCATATGGTTAAAAGGACAACGTTTTTGCGTAAATTTCACAATATCCTGTGCTTCGGTCGGCACACTGCGATATGCCACAATATCATTCACCGTTTCACCAAACTCGGCAATTTGTCCGCCAAAAATAATGGTATCGGGGTGTTGTTCAATAAATGTCACTTGTTTAGCAAAACGTTCCGGCACGCAAATATCATCCGTATCCATACGGAAAACCCACTGATGACTACAATGTTTCAACCCTTCATTTAAGGCATTTCCCAGTCCTTGATTTTGCGGTAATTTCACTAATTTTAACGGTAACTGTTTTTCAAATTCGGAAACCACTGTTTCCAGTTCCTCAGTAACCGCACCATCAAATACTAAAACGATTTCATCCGCCTGATGGGTTTGAGCGGCTAGACTTTCAAAACATTCCCGTAAAAATCGCGGATTTTCTTTAATATATAAAGACATTAAAACTGAAAATTTCATGACTATCCTTTCTATTACATAAATCGTTTCAAATTCAGTGCCAGTTTCGGCGAAATCAGCACAACCATTGCAATCACTAATTGTTTAATACTTTTGGTTTGTTTAAAAATATCAAAATAATAATACGCCGCCTTGCGTGATAAGTTCATGATATGTGGATAAGCCAAAATATAGCTGGCGTTAATATTGAAATTATGTGCCTGCTCTTGTGTTTCCACATAATGCTCACGAATGTAATCAATGGCTTTTTCTGTATTGGTGGTATCCGTTGAGACACTGGCACGTTTGGTGTGAAAAGTGCAAGAGGTCAATGGCTCGCTCAGCATATAAGGCTTGAAATCAGGCTCTTTGATCACTTTTAAGAGAAAATCATAGTCTTCCAAAGAGCGAAGTGCGGTTGATAATCCGCCTATTTTTAAGAAAAGATCTTTCTTGACCGCTACCATCGGCATACCGCCAATTTTGTTGGAAAGCAAAATCCGTTCCACACTAATTTCTTGTGGTGGGATCGGTTTGGTTACATAGGTAAAACCTTCGTTCACCATTTCACATTTTGCAGGGTGGTAAATAAAATTAATATCAGGATGTTTGTTAATCACCTCTGCCAATCGCTCACATTTATTCTCAGCAAAACGATCATCATCATCCAAAAATAACAACCATTCTCCCAATGCGGCTCTCGCACCGATATTTCGACTTTCCGCCGCCCCCTGATTGGTTTCATTACGAATCACGTTTACCTTAAAGGGATAAGATTTCTCCACCACAACTGGCTCTTTCGAGTAATCATCAACAATCACCACCTCAAATGCTTTGTGGGTTTGCTCCCCTAAACTTTCTAATAAAACAGGAATTTCCGATTTTCGGTTGTAAGACGGCACAATGATACTAAACATTTTTTCCCTCTTTCTCTAAGAAAATGCGTTGTTTGCCATGAGTGCCGAACAATGACAAAAACATCAACATCACAAACATAATGCCTGGAAAGGCGAAGGTGTCGGCTTTGATATTGCAGGCGGTAAGAATCACAAAAGCGGAAAGAATAAATTTCCAACTGCCATCAAACCAATTCAGGGCGACTTTACGGACAAAATAAAAGGTGACAAAAAAACAAACCAGTGCGTAAGCTATGCCACCATATAAAATTTGGCGTAAAAAACCGGAATCCGTACTACCGTAATAACGCCCTGTCTCTAACTGCCCTGTCATATACATACCATCACCACTGATAAATTGTTTCAAAGTCGGCATAAACAGATGATTTTTGACTAAAGTATCCGTAGAAGAACTCACAAAACCGGCGCCGTGCAACAAATTAATGATCGGCTCTAGCGCATGAGCGACATAAGGATTTTTGGGGGCAAA
Organism: Pasteurella sp. WM03; assembly: GCF_004570945.1. Lineage (NCBI taxonomy): Bacteria > Pseudomonadati > Pseudomonadota > Gammaproteobacteria > Pasteurellales > Pasteurellaceae > Pasteurella > Pasteurella sp. WM03. The sequence continues at coordinate 83,880 of NZ_SPPO01000010.1, read as the reverse complement.
ATAAGCCAATCCCAGCACCAATAGCAAAAACGCAATCAACGATGGGACATATCGCCATTTAAAATACACGGCTATACTCACCACGGAAAGCAACAAAAAGGTTCTACCGGAAATCAACCCGATACAGAGCATCAAAAACACCAAAATACTCGGCATGCTGCTATGTTTTGCGTTATACGCTAATAAAAAATGGAATAGTATTAAGTAAAATAAACTCAGTTGGAAAAAGGCTGTCGCCGTGATGTTATACAGGCGGTATTCCTGCTCCGAACCATAGAATCGTGCAGGCAAAATCGCATTGGTTGAAAGTAAAAAATCGACCAAAAACGACACACCAAACAAGGCTAATATGCCAAATACAAATTGCACCACAACCCCGATTTGTAAATCACGCACAAGCAGCTGTTGCCCGTTTGGTATCACATAGAAAACGTTATAAAACCCAATACCGAAAATAAATAAAATCAGTGATTTCACATACATAGTCACCACTGAAAAATCCCTTGTGCCATTTATCAGTAGCGGAATCACACTCAATAAAATTAGCCCTAACAATACAGCTAAACTATCCATTGGCACCACAATGCCTTGCGTGTTTTTTTTCTTTATATAGCGATAAAACAACACGCCCAAAGCAAGCAAGCCAACCACAAAAGACATACGCACCACATGGAAAAACCACGGATCATAGATATAGAAAAGATTAAAAAGTGCGGTCATTTATTTTCCTAAATTTTTCTGAATCGCCATTATTTTTTTCAGCGGATATTTCATCAATTTTTTCGCAAGATTATTGGCTTGAGAACCTCGAATCGCCTCAAGATTGCTGACTAATTTTGGATTCTCGATCACCATTAACGGTCGAACCACTTGATTCGGCAAGGCAAATCTCGTTTCAAATAATAAAAAGTCATCGGCAAGCCAGAAAGGTTTGCCTTGTTCAAGCAGTTTGAGAAAAACACGGGCGGCGGATTTTTTGATTAAATATCCTACCGTACCGGCAAAATAGCTTTTATAGGGATAGGCATAAGCCACCGCCCCTGCCTTGTGGCACAAAAATGAAAAGGTTGTCGGATAATTAATTTCCAACTCTGTATCATTAAATTGAGCAATTTTGGATTGCCCGATAAGCACAATCGGCATGGCATTATTTTGGCTTAAAAGTGCGGTCAAATTTTGTTGGAAATTTGGGGCGAGTAAGGCATCGTCTTCGCACACTAAGGCGTAATCATCGTCTGCCACCGATTCATCTTCCACGATTAAACGATACACAGAAAGATGACTCAGCGTACAACCAATTTCGCCTTTCGTCACTTTACGCCCGTAACGCTGCTCAAATTGTGCCAAATCAAACTGCTTCGCCAATTCTTCCCATTCCCGTTGCATGGTATTAATGGCGGGAAAGACACAAAAATCTGCCGTATCGGGCTGCGAAAAGAAAAGCACACGACGTTGCTCATCTTTATCTAGGGAAATCAAATATTTATTCATCATTCTCTCAACTAAAATTATGGTATCTATTCGATTAGAAATAGTTGCATAAAAGATTGCTGATTATACTAAAGAAATCTATAATTCCCCACCAATTTTAAGGCGAAAATCAGTCACCATGTCGAATAAAACCATTGCGAAAAATACCCTGTTTCTTTATATCCGAATGCTCTTTAATATGGGTGCAATGCTTTATATTTCACGTGTTGTATTACGTGTGCTGGGCGTGGAAGATTTCGGGATTTACAACATAGTCATGGGCGTGGTGATTTTGTTTTCGTTTTTTAACGGTACGATGACGGCAACCACCCAACGTTTTATTAATGTGGAAAAAGCCTCCAATGATTCAAGCCGTGTCAATATTATTTTTAATATCAGTATCTTAAATCATCTCTTTATTATGCTTATCGTGGCAGTGCTGGCGGAAACCGTGGGGCTTTGGTTTTTAAACCATAAACTCAATATTCCAACAGAAAGAATGCACGCAGCCAATATTGTTTATCAAATTGCCCTTCTCATTGCCCTGATTGAAATTATTAAAGTTCCCTTCAATGCAATGATTGTCGCCCATGAGCGAATGTCATTTTATGCGTGGCTGGGCTTGACTGAGACGGCATTTAAACTCTCTGCTATCTTTATTTTAATGCAGATTGAACAATACGATAAATTAATCAGTTATAGCCTATTATTACTTGGGGTGAGCCTGCTCGTATTTGTGCTTTATGTTAATTTTACCCGCCGCACTTTTTACACTGAAACCCGTTTTCGTTTTTACAAGGATTTTAGCAAAACAAAGGAAATGGCAAGTTTTTCCGGTTGGATGTTACTCGGGCAAACGGCTTATGTCGCCTCAACACAAGGCTTAAATATGGTCATCAACCTGTTTTTTGGGGTTACCGTCAATGCTTCCGTAGGAATCGCCACCCAAGTAGATACCGCGATTTATAGCTTTGTGAATAACTTTCAAGTGGCATTTAACCCACAACTTGTGCAATCTTATGCGGCAAAAGATTACGAACGCAATAAAAAACTTATTCTCGGCACATCAAAATATTCCTTTTATCTCATTGCGATTTTATCCGCACCGGTACTTTATTTTCCTCACACGTTGCTTACCTTTTGGTTAGGTGATCATTTACCAATATACGTGCAACAATTAGTGCAAATCACCCTGTTATGTTCACTGATTAGTGCCATGGCGGGATCATTTTGGATGACGGCGTTGGCTATCGGAACAAACAAAATTAAGCAATATAATATTGTCATTGCAATCATTGATCTTTGTACCATGCCGCTCGTCTATTATTTATTTACCCTCGGTTATAACCCAATCTATGCCTTTATCGGCAGATTTTCCACCGCACTTTTCATGCAAATCTACCGTTTCTATTTCATTAACAAAAAAATTCAATTTAACCGAAAAGAATTTGTCACATATCTACTTAATATCGGCATCGTATTTGCTTGCTTAATCGGGCTCATTTACTTGTCAGATACCCAGCGCATTTATACTTTCCCTGAATTTTTAGCCAAGGCTGTATTGTTGGAATTTGGGCTGATTGCGATAATTTTATTAATCGGTTTAAATCGTACAGAAAAAGCCTTCTTATTTGGCTATATTTTGAAAAAGGTAAAAAAATGAATTCAACATTAATTTCTCTAAAACAGCAACTCGATCCCATTGCGGATTTAATCAAAGATAAAAATAACGTGTTTTACTTTGACTATCCGTTGCATTTAAATGTGGGTGATTTATTGATCTATCACGGCACAGAACAATTTTTTAAAGATCACCATATCCATGTGACATTAAAACGTTGTGAGTTTGATATAGATATTAATGAGGTAAAACAAAAAATTACCCCAAATACCACTATTTTATTACACGGTGGGGGTAACTTTGGCGATCTCTATCCACAACATCAAAAAATTCGTGAGGCAATGGTTCAACATTTCCCCAATAATCGCATCATTGTCTTGCCACAAACACTGTATTTTAAAGATCAAAAAAATCTCGAAAAATCAGCCGCACTTTTCAATCAACACGCGGATTGTTACTTACTTGCCCGTGATGAACGCACGGCGGAAAGTTTCAAACAATTTTCCTCAAATGTGACATTATCACCGGATATGGCACATCAGCTTTACGACACGTTGCCGACAAAACAAGGCAACACCGGTAAACAACTTTATTTTTTACGCAAAGATATTGAAGCCAGTGACGTGGAAAAAAATATCCTTGCCACCCTACCGCCTCAGGCTAATGTGCAAGACTGGGAAGATATTCTCACCCGTTTAGATAGTATCGTTTTGGCTCTTAGTTGGCGTATAAGTAAATTTGCCCATCAACAAAATTGGGCTTGGTTAAAAAACCGTTTCCATCAATTTTGGTTTGCTTACACCAAACGTATTGTGAATCGCGTCGCCGAGGTATTTTTACAAAATGATCAGGTAACCACCACCCGTTTACACGGCCATATTTTCTCCTGCTTACTGGAAATTCCAAACCGAGTATGCGATAACGCTTACGGTAAAAATTCCGGCTATGCCCATTTATGGACAAAAAATATTGATTTTGTGGAAATTGACAAAAAATGATGGAGCTCAAAAAACTTATCACTGCAATGATATTACCGCCATTTAATATTTTAATTTTATGGCTGCTGGCGTTGATATTGGCAAAATTCAATTTCAAAAAATTAAGCCGAATTTTGACCGCTCTTGGGCTCGCTCTACTTTATATATTGAGCATTCCCTTCACGGCACAAACCTTGAAAGACAGCTTAATTACGGAAGACAATTTAACACTCAACGACTACCAAAATGCACAAGCCATTGTGTTATTGGGGGGCGGATTGCGGGATAGCAAAGAGCTTTATGCGCCGCTTGCTTCCACAGCTATTCAGCTTGAACGCTTACGCTATGCGGCGTATTTACAAAAAGAAACAGACTTACCGCTTCTCATTACAGGTAGAAGCCCGACGGGTGCAATGGAGGCGAAAATTGCCGCAGAAGAATTACAAAACTTCTTTCATATCCCCACAAAATGGGTTGAGCCGAATGCCTTAACCACCAAGGAAAATGCCTTGTTTACCAAAAAAATATTGGAAAAAGAGCATATCAATAAAATTATTCTGGTGACCAATGAATGGCATATGCAGCGGGCAAGGCTACTTTTCCAACAACAGGGATTTGAGGTATTGCCGGCGAGTGTCGGCGAAGGGATTACGCCTAAAGAATACGAATTAACTATGATGCATTTTGTTCCTCAAGGGGGAGCGATTGCGAAAAATATGCAGCTATTGAAAGAATGGATCGGCTATTGGAAGGAAAAATAATTTCTAATATTGAAGGTTTATAGCGGTTCTGTTTTTTATAATTCAAATAAGCCTGATCCATATCCGATAACATCTGATATGGATCAGGCGATGATTTATCAAGTTTTTTATCCTTTTACCCCACCTGCGGTTAAGCCTCCCACAAGCCATCGTTGGGCAATCAAGAAGACTGCGGTGATTGGAATAGCAGATAATACTGCAGCTGCAGCAAAATCCCCCCAAAGGTAATTTTGGGCATAAAGATATTGCTGCATTCCCACTGCTAGCGTGTAACTGTTGACATCACGTAAGAGTAATGAAGCAACAGGGACTTCTGTAATAGCTGCGATGAATGAAAGAATGAAAACAACCGCTAAAATTGGAACAGATAACGGCAATAAAATTAAACGGAATGCCTGCCAAGGTGTCGCCCCATCTAGAGCAGCAGCTTCTTCTAAGGAACCATCAATGGTTTCAAAATAGCCTTTGATCGTCCAAACGTGCAAAGCAATTCCACCTAAGTAGGCAAAGATAACACCTGCGTGGGTGTTTAACCCGAGAAACGGAACATATTGCCCCAAGCGATCAAATAAAGCATAGAGAGCAACAAGTGACAACACGGCAGGGAACATTTGAAAAATTAGCATTCCCTGTAAGAGTGTTTTTTTCCCCTTAAATTTCATTCTGGCAAAGGCATAGGCACAGGTTGTAGAAAGCGTGACAATACCGACGGCTGTAATTGTGGCAACCTTGACCGAATTCCATAACCATAGTAGCACTGGGAATGGTGGTGGGGTAACAGAACCGTCAGAATGAACCACATCAAACCCTAAGGCGAGCTTCCAATGTTCCCAAGAAATTTCGCGAGGAATAATATCGCCCAGTGCTAAATTTCCCGGACGTAGCGAAATACCAATAACCATTAATAATGGAAACATAATGAGTGAAATGAATAGGATTAATGCAGCGTGCGTTGCCCACAGGCGATAACGCATAGATTTTGGTTGTACAATAGCCATAATAATCCTCCTAATCTAATTTCATTTTCGTTGCTTTGATATTTAATAATGCTAACCCGCCCACTAATAGGAAAATAAGGGTCGCAATGGCTGCAGCAAGCCCAAAATCTTGCGTTCCGCTACCTTCAAAGGCTATGCGATAGGTATAACTGACCAATAGATCGGTGTAACCTGCCGGTGTGGTTGTGCCAATCATATCCGGACGACCATTAGTCAATAACTGAATCAATACAAAGTTATTAAAGTTAAAGGCAAAACTTGCAATCATTAGCGGTGTTAATGGTTTTAGTAACAATGGGAAAGTAATTTTGGTAAAATTTTGCCAAGTTGATGCACCGTCCATTGCGGAGGCTTCATACAGATCTTGAGGAATAGCTTTGAGTAGCCCCATACATAGGATCATCATATAAGGGTAGCCCAACCAAGTATTTACAATGAGAATCATAATTTTGGCGAGTAAGGGATCATTAAACCATTCTGGTCTGATACCAAAGAGATTATTGAGAATCATATTGATCTCACCAAAACTTTGGTTAAATAATCCTTTGAAAACCAAAATGGAAATAAATGCAGGTACAGCATAAGGTAAAATCAGTAATAAGCGATAAATACTTTTACCCTGTAATGCTTCCCATTGCACAATACAAGCCAAAACCATACCAATGATAACGGTAAATACAACTGTTAATACAGAAAATATAATTGTCCAAATAAAGATTTGTATGAATGGCTTTTGAATCCCCTCATCGGTAAAAATTTTAATAAAATTATGAAAACCCGTAGTCACGGTATAACCCGGCTCAAGGGTTTCATTTTCCCAGTTTCCATTCCCATCAATAGCTTGAAAGAAACCTTTGTCATCGTTAGCACGATAACGTTTCATTGTTTCATTATTGGTTAAAATCTGCGTATTTTCATCATAGGTATAACGCATTTTTTGCTCTGAAAATTGACGTAATGAACTCATTGTCAATTCGTTTCCATCAGGCAATATGACCATCATAGCTTGTAATGCAGAACGATTTTGTGCTACCACTTTTAAGGGTGAACTTTCCCCCTCTGGGGCGGCTTTTTCTCTTACATTTACCGGCGTGTCAGTCAATAAAATATTATCAGAGACAAAAAATTGATCGGTATTTTTATTATGCAAAACCAATTGAAAACGCTCATCCGATTGTGGATATAATTTGAAATCATATTTGCTGCCGGAAAAATAATGTTGCTGTGTCAACACATTAAGCGCACGTTCAAAAGAAAGCTGATTTGTTCCGCTATAATTAGTAAAAGCGATGGCAATCGTGGCAACAAGCGGGAACAAAATGAAAATCACCATCCCCATCATTCCGGGAAAAACATATCGCCAAGCATAGACTTTTTGGCTACTAAAAATATAGACACCGGATGTAAGGATCACTAGGGTTAAAAGTGCAAATAAATATTCGCCACGAGAATACATCAGCATAACCAAATAAAAATCGATCAAGAGAACAGCACCAATCAATAGCATTTTTAATCGGTTAATAGAAAATTTCGATGGAGCGGAATCAATGTTTTTTAGCATAATACACCTCGAAATGCTGAGAAATTAATTATCACATTTAAGTGATACAAAAATGCGGACTTATTCTGTAAAACTGAATCTAAAATAGCATAATTTTGACCGCACTTTTTTATATATCCACAGACGGACTGGGCGGGTGAGATATCCGCCCGAAATAAGATTATTGTTTTTGAATTCTGGCTCTCGCATCATCTAATGCGGCTTTCACCTCTTGACGACCGGATACTGCGTTAGTAATCGCACTACGCTCTGCATACCAAAATGCCGTCATTTGTGGAATATTTGGCATAATTTCACCATTTTGTGCATTCGCCATTGTCGCTGCAATTCGAGAATCTTTTGCTAATTGCTCTTGGTAGGATTTCAACGCTACTGCCCCCAGTGGTTTATCTGCATTGACGGTTGCCAAGCCTTCATTTGTCAATAAATAATTTTCTAAAAATTCTTTAGCAAAATCTTTATTCGGACTTGCCGCATTCACCCCAGCGCTCAACACCCCAACAAATGGCTTAGAGGCTTGACCATTTAAAGTTGGAAGCACTGCCACGCCATAATTGATTTTACTTTTTTCAATATTTCCCCAAGCCCAAGGTCCGTTAATGGTTAATGCCGTTTCGCCTTTATTAAAACTTGCTTCTGCAACAGCATAGTCCATATCAGCATTGATGACTTTAGTTTTAACCATATCGACAACAAACTGTAACCCTTTTTGTGAGCCTTCATTGTTTACACCAATATCATTGGCATCATAACGTCCGTTAGCATATTTAAATGCATAACCGCCATTTGAGGCAACAACAGGCCAAGTAAAATAAGGCTCTGCCAAATTCCACATAATGGCGTTTTTACCCTCTTTTTTCAGTTTTTTATCTAACTCTAGAATATCTTCCCAAGATTTTGGGGCTTCAGGCGTTAAATCTTTATTATAAATAAGCGATAAGGCTTCAATTGCGACAGGATAGCCAATAATCTTGCCATTATAATTTTCCGCATCCCAAGCGAAATCGACAAATTTATCTTTAAATTCTTGGCTTGGTTGTAGCTCAGCCAATAAACCGGATTGAGCATAGCCGCCAAAACGGTCGTGAGCCCAGAAAATAATATCCGGCCCATCACCGGTAGAAGCCACCTGTGGAAATTTTTCTTCTAATTTATCCGGATGTTCGACTAGAACAGATACCCCTGTATCGGCTTCAAATTTTTTACCGACCTCTGCAAGCCCGTTATACCCTTTGTCGCCATTAATCCAAATGACCAGTTTCCCCTCTGTCATCTTAGCCATCACAGACGAAGACAATACCAATCCTGCTACTGCCGTTAAGGTGAATTTCAATAATGTTTTACTCATAGTACGCTCCTTGAGAGTTTATCAATGATTAGGACGTTAACGTTTAAAGATAACCTTATTTCTTGTTTATTAAGATCAAATTATCAATAAATATTTCCCTTTGTTATCATCCCTTTATCTACGCCCCCAGGAATTATCCTACAATATTTTTAATAATTTTTTGTTTTGTGAAACTGATCACATTTTTAAAATTAAAAAATATGATCTCACTCAAAAAACGTACTAAAAAATGCATTTTATTTACAAATTTCGCTGTAAAAAGAAAGAAGTCATACTTTTTTCTTCTAATCCTCGAAAAAATGATAAAAGGATGATTTTTTCTCTATTGAGATGAGCAATGATGTGTATCCAAAAAGAACAATTGATGTTAATGAGGTTTTGTTATGGCCAATGTATCACTGCGTAATGTCAATAAATCCTATGGGGATATCCACATTTCAAGAAATGTTAATTTAGAAATCAACGAAGGGGAATTTGTTGTTTTTGTTGGGCCTTCAGGTTGTGGTAAATCAACATTATTGAGAATGATTGCCGGCCTTGAAGATATTACAAGCGGAGATTTATTTATTGGCGATAAAAGAATGAATGATGTAGAGCCCGCAAAACGTGGAATTGGAATGGTTTTCCAATCTTATGCACTATATCCCCATTTGAACGTAGCGGATAATATGTCTTTTGGTTTGAAATTAGCCGGAGTCAGTAAGGAAGAGCGGGATCAACGCGTTAATCAAGTTGCCGAAGTATTACAATTAGCCCATTTGCTTGATCGTAAACCTAAGGCACTATCAGGTGGTCAACGTCAACGCGTAGCAATCGGTCGAACCCTAGTTTCACAGCCTGAAGTTTTCCTATTAGATGAACCGCTTTCAAATCTTGATGCTGGGCTACGCGTGCAAATGCGGGTTGAGATCTCCAAATTACATAAAAAATTAGGTCGTACGATGATTTATGTCACTCATGACCAAGTCGAAGCAATGACCCTAGCTGACAAAATTGTTGTCTTACAAGCCCTAGGAAATAATCCGCAAATTACTACCAATGTTGCCCAAGTCGGTAAACCATTAGAACTTTATCACTATCCGGCAAACCGCTTTGTTGCAGGTTTCATCGGCTCACCGAAAATGAATTTCTTACCGGTTCGTGTTACTGCCGTAGAAACTGAGCGTGTTCAAGTGGAATTGCCGGATTCCAATCATCATAATTTCTGGATTCCGGTCGAAGGTGAAGGCGTCAATGAGGGCGAGATGCTATCTTTAGGCATTCGCCCGGAGCATGTCATTCCTGTTGTTCAGGCTGAAGTTCGCTTACGTGGTATTGTTCAAGTTGTCGAATTGTTAGGACACGAAACCCAAATCCACATTGAAATACCTGAAATTCATCAACCGATATTTGTTTATCGCCAAAATGATGTGGTGCTAGTTTCAGAAGGTGATGAAATTGAAATTGGTATTATGCCTGAACGTTGTCATTTATTTAAAGAGGACGGGACAGCTTGTCGCCGTCTATTTAAAGAAATCGGTGTATAAAAATCTGTATGGTAATAAATCATACACGTTCACTTTTATCCTAAATTAACCAATAACAAAGAGAGATTTATTATGGACAACAAAAAAACACTACTCGCAGCTGCAATTACAGGCGTATTAATAGCCACATCCGCAAGTGCGGTTGATTTTCATGGTTATGCCCGTTCCGGTATTGGTTGGACATCCGGCGGTGGAGAACAATCCGCTTTTACAGTCAATGGCGGTGGTTCTAAGTATCGTTTAGGGAATGAAGCCGAAACCTATGCTGAATTTAAACTTGGACAAGAGCTTTACAAAGAAGGCAATAAATCCTTCTATTTAGATTCCAATGTGGCTTATAGCGTTAATCAACAAGGAGATTGGGAAGATACCAGCCCTGCTTTACGCGAAATCAACGTGCAATTTAAAAACTTCGCAGACAGTTTACCGGGAGCAACATTATGGGCAGGTAAACGTTTCTACCAACGCCACGATGTCCATATGAACGACTTCTACTATTGGGATATTTCAGGTCCCGGTGCCGGGGTTGAAAACATTGATCTCGGTTTTGGTAAACTCTCTCTTGCGGTAACCCGTAATACAGAGAAAGGCGGTGCGTATGGTTGGACATATAATCCGCTAACCCAAAAATGGGACTCTACTCAGGATAAAAACAAAGACGTTTATAATGATGTTTTCGATATTCGTTTAGCTGATTTAAAAGTCAGTAAAAATGGTCGCTTAGAAATTGGTGTTGATTATGGCAATTCACATACCAAAAACCATGCCTCCCGAGAGCAAGGCGCAAGTAAAAACGGCTATATGGTTACCTTAGAACATACCCAAGATGAATTTTTTGGCGGTTTCAATAAATTTACTGCGCAGTACGCAACAGATTCAATGACCTCTTGGAGCACCGGGCATTCTCAAGGCGGTTCTGCCAATAATAAAGGTAATATGCTCCGCTTAATTAACCAAGGGGTGGTATCTGCAACGGATAAAATTGAAGTGATGTATGCATTGATTTATGAAAAAACAGACTTGGATAATAAACAAGGTAAAACTTGGTATTCTGCCGGTGTACGCCCGATGTATAAATGGACAGATACGATGAGCTCGTTGGTGGAAGTCGGCTATGATCGCATTAAAGATCAAGCCACAGGTCATAAAAATGATCTCACCAAAGTCACCCTTGCACAACAATGGCAAGCCGGTTCAAGTATTTGGGCTCGCCCTGCTATCCGAGTATTTGGTACCTATGCACACTGGAATGATAAGTTCAATACTGACGTGCGTACCAAAGCAGGTTATAAAGCTAAAGATAGTGAATTTATCGCCGGTGTTCAATTTGAAGCGTGGTGGTAATCCCGCCAAATTACAGGGGGGAGAAATGTCTCTCCCTTTCTTTTAGAGTTATGAGGTTAATATGAAAAAAACGCTTTTTTCTACCGCACTTTTATTGGCTAATATGTTAGTTGTTTTGCCAAGCACTGCAACACCAAACCATATTAACTCAACAGTGTTATCACAATTAAATTGGAAGGATGTCCCCTATTCTGAAACAGTCACGACCACATTAAGCACACAGCAAAAACAGAATTTCATTGTGCCATTTGCCGGTATGGAAAGCCCTGTTGCAACATACCGTATTCCGGCGAATCAAGGAACATTGGAAATTCAGATATCCAGCCCAATGACTAAAGATCACGTCTTTGTCCCCAATGCTATTGTGTTAGATAGTCAATTTAATATTGCTGCACGCTATCCTTCTTCTGAGTTTAAATTTAAAGGTGAGAGAGGGTTACAGCCTAATCGTTTGGTTGCAGAATTGAATCTAACCCCAACGCCAAACCAAGACTATATTTATCTGTTGGTTTATACCACAGCTCAAGATGTACAAAAAACAACCATGGTTCCTCACCCAGCCAAAAGTTTTGCTCAAGCGACCGGCAAACAGCCACCGTCTATTGCAGATATTGAGGTTAAACACAGCCCTTATGGGGAAATCAATATTAACGTGACCGCTGCCGATGGAACACGTTTTATTGGCATTCCGACGGAGATATTTACAGGAAAGAAAAGTGCTTCAAATCAATCCGTTGGGGCAAAACCCATAGTAAAAGAGGAACACCCTAGTAAAGCGGTGATAACCTCAGTGGATAAAGAAACAGAAGCCTATTTCAAACAAGCCGTGAGCAATGCCCTAAAACAAAATGATGTCAACCGAGCACTAAATTTAGTGAATGAAGCAGAAAAACTCGGTTTAACCTCCCCTCGGAAAATTTTCTTACAACAAGTTTCTTCTAAGTAATACGCTTTTGCTGCTTTATTGCCACCTTGAACAAGGTGGCTTTTTTGTACATTTTCGTAGTGTGTATGAATAGCACAATCCACGCACAAAAATCATGGTTTGTGTAGGTGAGCCCCCTACTCTTACCTACAATTAAAGTGCGGTCAGTTTTTAAATAAAATTATAGAAATTAGCCGTAGCCCATCAATTGAAGCAGTTCTTTTGCATAAGCAATCGCATCATGCCGATTTGATACACCGATTTTTTGATAAAGATTACGAATATGACTTTTTATCGTTGTAGTTGCCACCTGTAATTCATCTGAAATCTGCTCATTACTATAACCGGAGTAAATCAAGCCTAAGACTTGCCATTCTCTTAGGGTTAAAGGACTAATCTTTAATAATTCAGGTACTTTAGGGTTAGAAATAAGATTATTGACAAATTGTTCATCAAAATGGGCAAATTTATGTCGATAATACTGATTAATGTTACGCAAAATAAATTGTGCTTTATGTACGCTTAATTCATCCAAGATGTTAGCTTGTAACAACTGACGAATTTGTTGTGCCATATTTTCGCCTTCAATGACAAAAATACTAATAAAATTTGTTTGGCGGGTAAGTTGTAGGGCATCAATTAAATCCCGTTGTGCCAATTCTTTTTCCCCGGTAAGAAAATATAAACGATTTCGTAAAATAAGCGCTCGATTCAAGTCACTCGTCAGTTTTAGTTCTTTAGCGGTTTGAATCACTCGATTTAAAATTTCTTCAGCATCTGAATATTGTCCTAATAAAAGCAATGCTCTTGCAATATTTCGCCACTGAATTTGGTTAAAGTGATTTTTTTCATTAGTAGGACGATGCGTTTGAGCAAGCCAAGACTCTGCAGATTCAACATCACCAAGCATTTGCCACAACACGATTTTGACTTGATTAGCATTGGCATTCCAATCTTGATGATACCAGTTCATTTTTTGCAAATAAATAATCTGTTTGAGAAGACGAGAGGCATTATCCAAATCACCACGAACAATAGATATTTTGCATAGTAACGCTAAACATTGAAGGCGATCTTCATCTTTATTTAGTACCTTAATACCGGCATTTGCCATTGCTTCTGCTTTATCTAAATGATACCAATCCCATAAAATTTGTCCTTTTAAACGTAGTAAAAACTCATACATTGGCACTTTTTGTAAATGATGCTCTTTAACAAAATCACCCGCTTTATCCAAAAGATCATAACCGGCCTGAGTGAAACCTTGCGCAATAAAAATTTCCGACTGTTGGAGTAATGTCCATAGAATACTGTGTGGTGCATTGTATTTCCACGCCATTTTTTCGGCTTTTCTGAGCATTTTTAGCGCTTCATTAAAATTACCATAGCAATGGTAAGCCTCACCAATAATTGAAGTAGCAACAATTTTTGCATAATTCGCATTTGAGGGTAAATGCTCTAAAGCTTGGGAAGCTAAAGAAAGGGCAGTGTTTTCATCTCCCTGATTAATGGCAACCTGAGCACGTAATACATTAAATTCAGACTGAATAGCCTGACTGAGTTGAATTTTCTGATCAGCCAATACCTGCTCAAAATGTCCAAAAATACCATTTACTTCACTATTACGGTGCTGGCTTTGCGCTAACCATGCTTTTAATAAAATCAATTGAGGTGATTGGGTAAAACTTATATCATCCAGATAGTCTAAATGTTGCTCAAGTAGCTTGAGTTCACCTTGATGAAATAATTTCCAACCTTGTTCCGATAAAATATCAAGCAAAATACCACGATCTGCTAATTGTACCGAATGGTATAAAGCTTCGGTTGTATATCCCAATTTCAGCCATGCTTTTGCTGCCTTAGCATGAAGCTGATCAAGCTCATCAGCGAGTTCTAATTGACAACAATGATTCAAAAATGAAGCAAATAATGGGTGAAAGCGCCACCAATTATCCTCAGCATCCATTTGTTGTAAAAAAAGCCCCTGTTTTTCAATAGATTCCAATTTATTCCGGCTATTCAGCTCACCGGTAACCTGTTGAACTAATGTTTCATTCATTGAACGTAAAATTGAACAACGAAGTATAAATAACCTCATATTGCGATCAATCCGGTTTAGTACCTCATCATTGAGATAATCATTAATATGGAAATTATTAAGTTTAGCCAAACGTTTCGCAGCATCTTTAAGAGATATGTTCTGTTGCTTAGCGGATAAACTAATAAGCTGAAGTGCTGTCGGCCATCCTTCAACATCATCACAAAGTTCGGTAATGTCCGGTGTTGCTATGCTCTGATTTAAACGTGACTGAAAAAATTCTACACTTTCCGAATGGCTGAAAGAAAGCTGATGGCTATTCACTTCCAGTAATTGCTCTTGAACATGCAAACCGGCAATACCAAGAGGGGGGACTGAACGAGAAATTAAAATCAGTGTCATACAAGGTGGTTGGTGACGAATCCAATATTTTAGAGCCTCATGAATGTCTTCATTATCAATAATATGATAGTCATCAATCACTAAATAAAAATGCTCGGTAACAGTTGAAATTTTTACAAGTTGCTCAGTAAACAGCGTTTGTAAATTTTTTTGGCGATGTAAAGATTCATCAGTTTTAACCTCTAGCTTAAGCGCACTCCTTAACGCTGCAATAAAATAGGTCGCAAATCGTTCCGATTGATTATCACTTTCGTCCAACGAATACCAGCCGACATTTTTCTGTCTTCCAACCCATTGAGAAACCAACGTCGTTTTACCATAACCGGCGGGAGCATGAACTAATACAAGTGGGTAATGATGTGATTTATCAAGATATTGTAACAATGAAGTGCGCAACACACTGTTTTGTAAACGATAGCTACAAATTAACTTTGCCGGAATTAACATCTAATTTTATCTCGTTAAATGATGAATGGATTAAAAACTAAAGAGAAGATTCTATTTACTAATATTATGTAGCAAATGCAAAAAGGAAAAATATAGAGGTACCGCATTGGTATCTTTTAATATATTGAAATTGTTTGATTTTTATAACCACCATTAGTATGGTTCGGATAAACAAAAATCAGATTTATACAACTACTACATATATCTTATTAAAAATGCGGTCAAAATCGACCGCACTTTTCACTCCAATTTATTTATCGCCAGGCTTTAAATTGATTAATCAAGCCGTTTGTTGAGCTGTCGTGGCTTGAGACTTTTTCGCTGTCCGCTAATTCCGGTAGGATACGGTTAGCCAGTTGTTTACCCAATTCCACCCCCCATTGGTCGAAGCTGAAGATATTAAAAATCACGCCTTGAACAAAAATTTTATGCTCATACATGGCGATCAACGCTCCTAAAGTGAACGGTGTAATTTTTTGCACCAAAATAGAATTGGTCGGCTTGTTACCGGTAAACACTTTAAACGGCACAATCTCTTTTACCTCATCTAAGGATTTACCTGCTTTCACAAACTCCGCTTCCACTTCTTCTTTTGTTTTACCGAATGCTAAGGCTTCCGTCTGGGCAAAGAAGTTAGACAGTAATTTGTTATGATGATCCGCTAATGGATTATGACTTTGTGCCGGTGCAATAAAATCACAAGGAATTAAAGTTGTACCTTGATGAATTAATTGATAGAAGGCGTGCTGACCGTTTGTACCCGGCTCGCCCCAGATGATTGGGCCGGTTTGATAATGGCTAATGGTGTTGCCGTTTCTATCTACATATTTACCGTTTGACTCCATATTGCCTTGTTGGAAATAGGCGGCAAAACGATGTAAATATTGATCGTAAGGTAAAATTGCCTCAGTTTGTGCGCCTAAAAAATTCGTATTCCACAATCCCACAAGGGCTAAAGTAGTTGGAATATTCTGTTCGATTGGTGCGGTGCGGAAATGTTTATCCATTTCGTGCGCCCCGCTTAATAATTGCTCGAAGTTGTCAAAGCCAATAGAAAGCGCAATGGATAAACCAATGGCAGACCATAGGGAATAACGTCCGCCTACCCAATCCCAAAACTCAAACATATTATTGGTATCAATCCCAAACTCGGCTACAGCTTTGCCATTAGTAGAAAGTGCCGCAAAATGTTTTGCGACCGCACTTTTATCTTGTGCCGAAGCCAATAACCAATCACGTGCGCTTTCAGCATTTGTCATGGTTTCTTGGGTGGTAAAGGTTTTAGACGCAACCAAGAAAAGTGTGGTTTCCGGATTCACTTTTTTCAGTGTCTCTGCAATATGTGTGCCGTCCACATTAGAAACAAAGTGCATCGTAAGATGATTTTTATAAGGGCGTAGCGCTTCCGTTACCATATAAGGACCTAAATCCGAACCGCCAATCCCGATATTCACCACATCAGTAATAGCTTTTCCGGTATAACCTTTCCACTCACCGGAAATCACACGCTGACAAAAATCCTTCATTTTTGCCAAAACCGCATTTACTTCCGGCATCATATCTTTGCCATCCACCATCACCGGTGTGTTAGCCCGATTGCGAAGTGCGGTATGTAACACGGCACGATTTTCGGTACGGTTAATTTTTTCACCACTAAACATTGCCTCTTTTGCACTGTCCAGCGAACATTCTTGAGCCAGTTGTCGAAGAAGTGAAAGAGTTTGTTGATTAATATTGTTTTTTGAGAAATCCACCAAAATTTGATCCTTAAAGGTTAATGAATAATCTTTAAAGCGATCCTTTTCTTGTTGGAATAAATTTTGAATGGTCACATTTGCCAATTCGGTTTGATGCGTTTCTAACGCTTTCCACGCCTGAGTATGGGTTGGATTGATATTTTTCATAGTATTTCCTTCTATTATTTATTAATTTTAAATTTAGTCTACATATTCGGTGATAACACGAGGTGTTAATTTTGTAATCAATTCATAGCTTAAAATGCCGGTAAACTGGGCAACGGTCTCTATCGGTAATTCTTTTCCCCATAAAATCACTTCATCACCAACTTGATCTTCGCTCTCCCACCCTAAATCGACAGTCAGCATATCCATAGATACCCGCCCCACAATTGGCACGATACGCCCATTTAAATACACGGGTGTACCTTCCGGCACATCGCGTGGATAACCATCACCATAACCAATTGCTACCACACCGATTTTGGTATCACAAGGGCTTGTCCAAATTCCCCCGTAGCCGACCGGCTCGCCTTTTTTATGGTTTCGTACGGCAATAAGGGAAGAAGTGAGATTCATCACGGGAGTTAAGTTAAATTTAGCGCCTACAGTATCTGTTGGCGAAATACCGTACATAATAATACCGGGACGAATCCAATCTAAATGAGATTCTTGCCAAAATAAAATCCCTCCCGATGCTGCGATACTGCGTTCTCCCTGTTTATCTTGGGTCACGGATAAAAATCGATTAATTTGAAGTGGGGTATAATCAGATTCAAGCTCGTCAGCCCGACTAAAATGGCTGACAAAACCTAAGTGCGGTTGAATTTGAGGAAGTTTTTTTAATGCTTGATAAAATTCATCCACTTCATCAAGGGCTACGCCCAAACGGTGCATACCGGTATCAATTTTAAGCCATACTTTAATCGGGCTTGGTACCGTTGCACGTTTTAATGCCTCAAGCTGTTCACGATTGTGTACGATCGTTTCAATATTATTCACAGCAAGAATTGGCAAATCCTTTTCATCAAAAAAACCTTCGAGCAATAAAATAGGTTTTGTGATGCCATTCGATCGCAATGCCAACGCTTCTTCCAAACGCGCCACCCCAAAACAATCTACCGTATTTTCAAGTGTCGATGCGACAAATACCACACCATGCCCATAGGCATTGGCTTTAACAACCGCAATAATTTTACTATGAGGTGCTTTTTGTTTAATTACCTCTAAATTTTGTTTTAAAGCACAGGAGCTAATCTTCGCTGTCGCCGGTTTTACGTTCATTATTTATCCTTAATAATTGTCATAATACTCACGTTGCTCGGCAAGATTATCAAAGCGGGAGAACTGTCCGTTAAATTTTAATCGCACACGACCAATCGGGCCGTTACGCTGTTTACCAATAATAATTTCTGCCACCCCTTTGTCCTCGGAATTATCGTTATAAACCTCGTCACGATAAATAAACATAATTAAGTCGGCATCCTGCTCAATAGATCCCGATTCACGTAAATCCGAGTTCACCGGACGTTTATCCGCACGTTGTTCAAGTGTTCGATTCAACTGAGAAAGCGCAATAACCGGTACTTCTAACTCCTTTGCTAAAGCTTTTAAAGAACGTGAAATTTCTGCAATCTCTAAAGTACGGTTATCGGAAAATGCCGGTGCACGCATAAGTTGTAAATAATCCACCATAATCAGGCTCAATCCGCCATTTTCACGATAAACGCGGCGTGCACGAGATCGTAATTCTGTTGGCGTTAAACCGGAAGAATCATCAATATAAAGATTATTCTTCTGTTTAAACATTCCAAATACGCTGCTAATTTTATTCCACTCAATTTCATCTAAGCCTTGTCCTGTACGAATTTTAGTTTGATCTACACGAGCAAGAGAAGCAATCATACGCATCATAATTTGCTCGGCCGGCATCTCTAAACTAAACACTAGCACAGGTTTCTCACTTGCCATGGCGGCATTTTCACAGAGATTCATGGCAAAGGTGGTTTTCCCCATGGAAGGACGAGCAGCAACAATAATTAAATCTGAAGGTTGTAACCCGGCTGTTTTTTTATCAAGATCCGTAAATCCTGTTGTCACCCCTGTCACACCGGAATGATTTTCCAACTTGCTTAATGTATCAATACGCTCAATTGTATTTTGTAGCACAGTGATCACATTTTGCGGTCCTTCACTAGAAGTGCTACGTTTTTCCGCAATGGCAAAAACTTCCCTCTCCGCCTCATCCAAAATCAATTTAATGTCTTGCCCTTTAGGGGAATAGCTATTTTCCGCAATACGATTGCCCACAGCAATGAGTTCACGTAGAATCGCTTTTTCACGCACAATATCCGCATACGCTAAAATATTAATTGCATTTGGCGTATTGTTTGACAAGTCAGCAAGATAAGCAAATCCCCCAACTTCCTCACTCACCCCTTTATTTTTTAACGCTTGATCAAGCGTAATCAGATCAATAGGTGATTGATTCCGCATTAATTCTTCCATTGTTTGAAAAATGATGCGGTGGGCAAAGGTATAAAAATCATCGGCAATCACGCGCTCAGCAATACCATCCCAATGTTGATTGCTTAACATAATTCCGCCTAACACGGCTTGCTCAGCTTCAAGAGAATGGGGAGGGATGCTAATTTGTGCAGTTTTTTTATCAGATGATTTAACTTGTGGTTGGGATGCCATAGATATTTTGAGACTCAATAGAATTAGTGGCTATAATACCGCAAATGATGGGGAGATTTAAGAAAAAAGTGCGGTCAATTTTCTATGAGATTTGTATCTGATGATTTTTTATGCCTTGCAATAGCAATAAAAAAACGGTGGAAAAATCCACCGCTCTTTTCTTTCAATTTGCTCATTACTCAACGATTAAAGTACGGCACACATTAGTGTGTTTGATCGTCTCATCACCTTGAGTTAATAACACCAAATCACCTGAATTTAAGTAACCTTTTTCTTTTAGCAATGCAATTGCAGCTTGTGCACCATTTGCACTACGTGACTCAGTATCACTAAATACCGGCGTTACACCACGATATAATGCACAAAGATTGAGCGTTTCTTGATTACGGGATAAAGCAAAAATTGGTAACCCAGAACTAATACGAGACATATATAATGCCGTACGACCGGAATGGGTTAAAGTGATAATCGCTGCAATACCTTTCATATGATTTGCCGAATACATTGCAGACATTGCAACGGCTTCTTCAATATCGGTAAACTCTTTATCCATACGATGACGGGATACGTTTACGCTAGGCATTTTTTCTGCCCCTAAACAAACACGAGCCATAGCAGCCACCGTCTCTGCCGGATATTGACCTGCTGCTGTTTCGGCAGAAAGCATAACTGCATCGGTACCATCTAATACCGCATTCGCCACATCCATGACTTCCGCACGGGTTGGCATCGGATTACTGATCATAGACTCCATCATTTGAGTCGCCGTAATCACAGCACGGTTTAATTGACGTGAACGACGGATCAATTTTTTCTGAACGCCCACTAATTCAGGATCACCAATTTCAACCCCTAAATCACCACGGGCAACCATGATCACATCTGATGCTAAAATGATATCGTCCATAGCCGCATCATCAACCACAGTTTCTGCTCGTTCAACTTTTGCCACAATTTTCGCATTTAATCCGGCTTGTTGAGCAAGTTCACGAGCATAATTTAGGTCGGCACTTGAACGTGGGAAAGATACTGCGAGGAAATCAACACCAATACGTGCTGCAGTGATAATATCTGCCTTATCTTTTTCGGTTAATGCATCAGCAGATAAACCGCCACCTAATTTATTAATCCCTTTATTATTTGATAACGGACCGCCAACAGTCACTTCAGTAAATACTTTCGCCCCTTCTGTTGACAATACCTTTAATTGAACACGACCATCGTCTAATAGCAGGATATCGCCCGGAACCACATCTTGTGGAAGGGTTTTATAATCTAAACCAACGGAATCTTGATTACCTTCACCCTTTGGCAACTCAGCATCAAGAATGAATTTATCACCAACATTTAAGAAAATTTTGCCATCTTTGAAAGTAGAAACACGAATTTTAGGACCTTGCAAATCACCTAAAATTGCCACCGTTTTACCCAATTTTTTCGCAATAGAACGAACTCGTTCAGCACGCTCAATATGATCCTCCGGTGTACCGTGTGAGAAATTCATACGAACGACATTTGCACCTGCTGCGATAATTTTCTCCAGATTGTTATCGCGGTCAGTGGCCGGCCCCATAGTACAAACAATCTTCGTTCTTCTTAGTCTTCTAGACATTATGCTACTCCGTCAATATTGATATATTAAAAATAAAACAAGTTCGCTCAAGCCTATTTGAGCGAAATAAATCGGCGCGCATTATACGCTTAAAAAAATTCAAAATCAAAAAAGAGTTTTCCCCTTAACTTCCTGTATTTTTGCTCATTTTTTTAGCATTCATCACAAACATAAAAAAAATTTCTTGTCTTCATAAAAAAAACTGTTTATTATCCGCCACATTCAAAGCGACTATAGCTCAGTTGGTTAGAGCACCACCTTGACATGGTGGGGGTCACTGGTTCGAGTCCAGCTAGTCGCACCATATATCCCTATTATAGCCCCGCGCAACTTAATACGGGGCTTTGTTTTATCCGGTCTTTTCTCTTACTTTTTCTTTTTACGTTTCCATACATCTAGTATTGTTTATCCATCATAGCTATGATTTCTGTATTATTTCAAATACTGACCAACTTGTTCAGAGAGAATACACAATACAAATAGTATTCTGCTTCCCTCTTTAACAATAATCCCCTCTAGCAATGCCCAATCTTTGTTTAAAATTATCAATAATTGACGCTAACAAGAAATACTCACCTTACTGTTATGACTCATCAAATTTAATCAGATCTTTTCATATTTACTCGATAAAATCCCGCTCTATTGCGGTTTGAATAATTGGTATCCCTTGTTTGTAGTGCTCAATGAATTGCTGATAACCTTCTGTGATTTGTTTTTCCGGATAAACTAAGCTGATTTCCACTTGATTGAAAATATCGTTGTCCAGATAGTCTTCTAAAGAAGAGGTTTCTGAGTAACTTAAAAAATTGGCTAATAAAGCAATCCCCCAAGCACCGCCATTAGAAGCGGTCTCCATTGTCGCAAGCGGAATATTTAATGCAGAAGCTAATATTTGTTGAGCAACATTTTCCGTTTTAAAAATGCCGCCGTGCCCAAGAATACGCGTGATTGTAACCTTTTCCTGCCGCAATAAAATATCCATGCCTAATTTCATTGCACCAAATGCTGTATATAAGTGAACCCTCATAAAATTAGCTAAATTAAATTTGGCGTTAGCCGGATGCAAAAATAACGGGCAGCCTTTTTCCAAACCTACATTATGTTCCCCAGAATAAAATCCGTAGGACAATAATCCGCCACAATCCGTATCCCCCTGTAAAGCATGAAGAAATAGCGTCTCGTATAATTCTTCAGTACAAATTTTGATACCAAATGTTTGTAAACATTCGCCCAATAAGTTAACCCAGGCATTAATATCAGTCGTACAATTTTGGGCATGAGCCATTGCCACTAATTTTCCCGCGGGTGTAGTAACAATATCTAATTCGGCATAGACTCTTGATAATGCTTTTTCTAATACAATCATTGCAAAGGCTGATGTACCGGCGGAAATATTCCCTGTTTTTTCTTTAATACAGTTGGTTGCCACCATTCCGGTGCCTGCATCGCCTTCTGGTGGACAAAATGGAATATTTGCGTGTAGAGCCCCTGTCGGATCTAATAATTTTGCTCCAAGTGCGGTCAATTTTCCTGCTGTTTTTCCTGCAACTTGAACTTGTGGTAACACATCTTCAATGTGCCAATCATAATTTTTATTTTCAATTAACCGGCTAAATTGTTCCAACATTGTTTTGTTATAGTCAGACGTTTCCGTGTCGATAGGAAACATACCGGAAGCATCACCAATGCCAAGATATTTTTCTCCTGTTAATCGCCAGTGGATATAACCGGATAACGTGGTTAAATAGGCAAGTTTTTCAAGGTGCGGTTCCTCATTCAAAATAGCTTGATAAAGATGAGCGATACTCCACCGCTGTGGAATAGGATATTGAAACAATTCCGTTAATTTTTGGGCAGCTGTAAACGTAATATTATTGCGCCAAGTCCGAAATGGTACCAGTTGATTTCCCTCTTTATCAAAAGGTAAATAGCCGTGCATCATCGCACTAATACCAACGGCTCGTGCAGTTTTGATTACCGTCCTATATTTCTCCTTAACCGTCATTTGTAAATTTTCAAAGGCAGACCGTAATGTCGACCAAATTTCTTCTTGATGGTAAGTCCAAATATTATTAATTAAATGGTTTTCCCAATCCGCGCCACCGGTCGCTAAAATTGTCCCTTTTTGATCAATTAATACGGCTTTGACACGGGTTGATCCCAATTCAATACCGATAACAATATTACCGGTATCAATTAATGTTTTTTCATATTGCATTTATTATCCCCGATTCATTTAAATAAACGATATCTTTGCAAAAAGATAAATAAAATAAGTAAACTTCCCCATAATATCATAGTGATATAACCACTTACCCCTAGCATATTTAAACCGCTCTCGATTATTTGTAGTAAAATTAAAGCAATCAATATACCAATTAACCTCCCTTTTCCTCCGTCAGGATTGACGCCACCCAACACGGATGCCAAAATAGAAATTAATAAATAAGAATCTCCATAAGATGCTTTGGCTGAGTTTAATTTTGACATCATCAATATCGCAGCAAACATACAAAGTAAAGAAGAAATAATATAAACAACAATAATGACTTTTCTAGTATCAATCCCTGAATAAAATGTTGCCTTTTCATTATTTCCAATAAAATAAATCGATTTACCAATTGTTGTTTTCTCGAGTAAAAACCAGACAATCAATGCTAAAAATAGAAATATAATTAAGGGAAATGGGACAAATAAAAACGTTGTAGAACTAATAGACAGAAAACTTTCAGGAAAATTAGCAACAGTGGAACCATTTGTCACCAAAATATTCAATCCATTAATTAATGTCATTGTTCCCAATGTTGCCAAAATAGGTGATACCTTAACAATAGAAATTAATGTACCATTAAATAGACCAATTAAAAAAGCGCACAGCAGACTTAAGGACAATCCAATCAATAAATACCCAAGACTATCTTGCTTAGTAATAAAATACGCTATGATTAATGCACAAGCATTCATTGTTGCAATAATTGATAGATTAATACCACTTGTTAGCATTGGGATAGCCATCGCTAAAGTTAAAATACCCAATACCGCCATTTGTGAAGCGATTGATTGAAAATTAGCAATTGACCAAAATATATCTGGAATTAAAATACTAAATATTGAGATAGCAATAATGAATAATAGAAAGAGATATTTGATAGTATTATCTGATTGCAATTTCATTCTCTTCTCCTTATTTTTTTCTTTGTGTAAATGCTGTGACACTTACACTTAAAATGATAATGCCACCCGTAATAACGGTCTGCCAATAGGAAGAAATATTTAATAAATTCAACCCATTTTGAATAACGGCCAATAAAATCACCCCCATTATTGTTCCTGATAGCGTCCCTTTTCCCCCCGATAAACTTGCGCCGCCTAATACAACGGCTGCTAATACGGTTAATTCATAACCCAGTAATGAATCCGGTGCAACTGATTGTACCGTATAAGATTGTACAACACCTGCAAGACCAGCCATTAATCCCATATAACCATAAACAACCAAATATAGATAAAGCAAATTGAATCCCATTCTAGTAGTCGCTTCTTTATTTCCACCTAAGGCATAAATCTTACGACCTAGCGTTAATTTATTTGTTATTACAGCCGTCAGTAATATTGCAAATATGGCAACAAGAATTTGAAAAGATAATCCATATTCAAATCCCTCTAAAGTAGTTTGTTTAAATAATATAACCTCTTGCTGAAACCATTCTGGGAAATCATACAGCCAAACACCCTTAGTCACATATAATAATCCACCATAAAAAATATTGAGTGTTGAAATAGTAATAATAATTGAAGGTACATTTAATTTATGAACAATAATGCCATTAATCAATCCAAATAAAATACCGACTGTACCGGCACTAATGAAAACACCAAATAACCCAATATCATATTGTTGTATTAACCCAACCATTATATACTGGGCGATGATTGTTATTGCAGGAAATGAAATATCAATACCACCGGAAATGAGTACGACAAATAAACCACAAGCTAATATCATCAACATCGCATAGTTATTGATTACATCGTAAATATTTTCAATAGAAAGAAAATCTTGGGTAAAAAAACTAAGTAATGTACATAATACAAATAATGTAATAAATAGGATTTTATTGTTCGTATTTTTCATAGACCAGTTCCTCGATATCTTGCTCAGTACAATTTGACGGCATAAATTCTGCAATGATTTCCCCTTTTTTCATAACCAATACACGATGACTATAATAATAGGCTTCTTCTATTTCATCGGTCACAAAAATAACAGTAATGCCTTGTTCTGCAAGAGATTGAATAATTTGAAAAATCCCCTCTTTATTAGCAACATCGACACCGATAGTGGGTGAGTCTAAAATAATCACTTTAGGGTTGATTGCCAACCACTTGGCAATAGAAACCCGCTGAGCATTACCACCTGATAATGTATTAACCGGAAGATCAGGATCCGATACTTTAATTTTTAATGACTGAATAAGTTGATTTGTATATTGACGGGCTTTATGTGATTGAATAATTCCAAAAGGATTAATAATGCGCTTAAATATGGTTGAAATAATATTATGATGAATAGATTCTTGCATAATCAAGCCGGTATTCATTCGATCTTCCGAAACATAAACAATCCCTTTTGCAATTGCCTCACGGTTATTGTTAATTTTTGTTGGTTCGCCGTTTAAATAACATTCTCCACTCGTTGGCTGTGTAATACCGAATAAACTCAGACAAAGTTCCGTTCTACCGGCACCGAGTAAACCGACTAAAGACACAATCTCTCCTTTTTTAATGGAAAAATTAATATTCCGGTATTGATGCTCTCGGGTCAGGTTTCTTACATCAAGTACTGTCGGATATTGTGAAAAATCCGGCAAATTTAACCGCACTTTATTGATTTCCAATCCACTCATAAGAAAAGCCAAACGCTTCTCATCCATCTCTTTAATAGGATATTTACCCACCATATTACCGTCTTTCAGAACTAATACGCTGTCAGATACCGTCATCACTTCTTTTAATCGATGGCTGACAAAAATAATACTAATTCCTTTACTTTTTAGCTTAATCACCACATCAAGTAGATGATTGACTTCCTTTGCAGTTAATGAAGCCGTTGGTTCATCCATAATTAACAACTTGGCGTTTTGTGCCAATGCCCGACAAATCGCAACCAATTGTTGTCGAGCAATCGGTAAATTCTCAACAAGATCATCTAAATTCAAATCCGCATTAATGCTATCAATTGCTTGGCGAGCAATTTCTCGTATTTTTTGTGAACTTACCCAACCGAATTGGCGATACGTATTCATCGCAATATTTTCTGCAACACTCAAGTTAGGAAAAAGAGATAAATCCTGATAGATAACTTGAATACCTTTGTTAATAGATTCTTCCGGTGTTAGTTTATCGTATTGACTTGCGCCAATCTGAATTTCCGCCCCCCGATCCGGTTGATAAACCCCTGATAAAATCTTAATTAATGTTGATTTTCCACAGCCGTTTTGCCCAGCTAAACAAAGTGCTTCGCCATAATTTAATGATAATTCAACCTGATTTAAGGCTTTTACGCCATTAAAGGTTTTACTAATGTTACGCATTGAAATAAAAGACATATAATCTCCTTTAGCGGAAACCGGGTTCAAAAGAACCCGGTAGAATTTTAGTTAATATAGGTTATCTATATTTTCTTGAGTTACCTTCAATACGTTGTGGAATTGCAATAGTTTTCTCTCTTGATCTACTTTAGCTTGGCCAACATTTGGAATGACCAATCCCTCTTCAATTTTTTCTCCTTTCAATACTTTTGCCGCCACTGCTGCTAAAGCATAGCCTGCATTCGCCGGATCATAAGTAATCCCCATTGTAATATTACCGCTCTTAATTAAAGAAGCGGCTTGTGAAGGAATCATCATACCGAAAACATTTAACTTACCTTTTAATCGTTTTTCTTTTACTGCGAGCCCTGCTCCAATCGGACCTTGTGAACCGAAAGAAATGACCGCTTTAAGATCAGGATGAGCTTTTACTAAATCAATCGTCGTACGACGGGCATCATTAATATTCTCTGCCACCGGCATTCTGCTAGTTACCTCAAACATATCTGGATAATGTTGTTTTTGATATTTCACAAAAAGATCCGCCCAAAGGTTATGTTGTGGAACGGTTAAACTCCCGACATAGAGTACATACCCCCCTTTGCCGCCTAATGATTTTGCCACCTCTTCAACATAATCCGCTGCAAATTGGGTATTATCAATAATTTCAATATCCCAGTCAGCACTCGGTTGACCAACCGATTCATTAGTTAATATAACAATACCGTTTTGTTTGGCCTTTTTCAGTACGGGTTCTAATGCACTGGCATCATTAGGTACAATAGAAATCGCACTGACTTTCTTAGCGATTAAATCTTCAATTAATTTCACCTGCTGAGGAGCATCGGTATTTGATGGCCCCACCTGATAAGCATTAATATGATTATCTTTGCCCGCTTGAACAACCCCTTCAGCCATACGGTTAAACCAAGGCATACCATCAATTTTTGAAATATTTACCACATCACTTGCAATCGCTGAACTGCAACAAGCAAATGTAAAAAGACCGGAAAGTAAGAAATGTTTGAATGTTGGCTTTTTCATAAGATTTTCCTCATAAAATGAATAATTCCTTAACTTACAACAGCAATTAAGGCTATTAAATATCTTAGTAATTTAATTCAAAAAGCATAGGTAACTTTCTGTTAAGAATATGGAAAAATCCGCTACAGCCAATAAAGTGAGAAATGGATCACATTTTAATTTCACCACTCAACTCACCAACACGAAATTGAGAGGGCGAAAGTGCGGTATGTTTTTTGAAAATTTTTGAAAAGTACAGAGAATCCTCATAACCTAAGGACTTTGCAATTTTATGGACTGGTAAACTCGAGAAGTAAAGCAATTTTTTCGCCTCGCTAATACGTTGCTGTTCACGCCATTGAATCAATCCAATTCCTAGAGATTGTTTAAATAAATGTGAAAGACGAGACTCAGATAAAAAGACCTGATTAGCAAAATATTCAACACTCCAATTTTGTGACAAATTTTCTAAAATTAGATCGCAAACCTTTAATATTCTGCTATCTATTGGTGAAGCATCTTTAATATTCTCCACTGAAACACACTTCATCAGTAAATATTCCAACAACCCGGAATTCATTTCCTTTTTAAGCAAATCATTTGACTCAGACTCTTGTGCAATTTTACTGAAAAGTTGGCTAATTTCTTGAAAAGAAAGCATTTCATTGATAACAATACGCCCAATATTTTCCTTACAATTTGTCCAATTCAACCATTTTAGCCACCGTGGTTTGGGATGAAAATAAATCCATTTATAATGCCAATATTGATATTCGGATTGGCGATAGTAATGCTGAAGCGTATTCGGTGGAAACAGTACAAGTTGCCCTCGTTTAACGGAAAAAAATTGCTTTCCATCAAACACTTTTCCATGTCCAAAGGTAGTGAGTTGTAACATATATCCTTTCATACCTTCCGGACGATCAACGATAAAATCCAGATAATTCCCTTTTTCTATTTGGATAATGCCTGCAACCAAATCCAATTTAGTCCGTCCATCTGACAAGTCCAATTCATCAAATTTCATAAAAGATGAGATTCCTTAATAAAAAATATTTCTCATTTAAAACCAACCGCACTTTTAACGCAATAAAAAATGTTTTGGTAAGCGTTTGAACCGATCGAATTTGTTCTGTTAATCAGTAAAAGAAATTACTGATGAATTAACCACAGAATAAGAAAAAGGGGCTAGAAATTCGCCCCAATATACTGAAATGAAATTATGGATTGATTTTGCGACGTGCAATCACCGCATCAGACAGCTGCTTGAGTAAGCTCTCCGTATCTTCCCAACCGATACAAGCATCGGTGATGCTTTGTCCGTAAGTAGCGGCTTTGCCATTGACTAAATCTTGGCGACCTTCAACCAAGTGGCTTTCTACCATCACCCCAAAGATTTGTTTTGAACCGCTGGCGATTTGTTTGCTGACATCTTCACAAACGTCCATTTGTTTTTTGAATTGTTTACTGCTATTGGCATGACTAAAATCGACCATAACATGCGGAACACGACCGGTTTTTTCAATTTCTGCGCAGACTTTTGCCACATCTTCGGCACTGTAATTTGGCCCTTTATCCCCACCACGTAAAATAATGTGGCAATCTTCATTACCTTTGGTAGAAACAATGGCTGAATGACCAAATTTAGTGACCGATAAGAAATTATGGGGTGCTTCTGCTGAACCAACCGCATCTAATGCCACTTTTACCCCACCATTCGTCGCATTTTTGAAACCAACAGCGCAAGATAAACCGGAAGCTAATTCACGGTGAACCTGCGATTCAGTAGTACGTGCACCAATCGCCCCCCAGCTCATAAAATCCGCAACATATTGTGGTGTAATCATATCTAAAAATTCACCGGCAGACGGTACACCAAGATTATTAATATCAGAGAGTAATTTACGGGCAATGCGCAAACCGTCATTCAAACGATAAGTATCATTTAAGTAAGGGTCATTGATCAATCCTTTCCAACCTACTGTGGTGCGTGGTTTTTCAAAATAAACACGCATAATAATTTCTAGGCTGTCTTTATATTTTTCACGTAGGGGTTTTAAACGATTGGCATATTCAAGCGCCGCTTTAGGATCATGAATGGAGCATGGACCGATAATCACTAATAATCGATCATCTTTACCATGAATAATATTATGTGTTTCTTGGCGGGTTTGTTTAACGAGTGCCGCTGCTTCTTCGCTAGCGGGGAATTTTTCTAATAGGGCGATAGGCGGTAAAACCTGATCAATCTTTTCGATACGTGTATCATCATTTGCGACGACGATTTTAATTTTTTCTTTTGTCATACATCACTCTCTTATATTTTTTAAGTATTGTGTTTGAAAATTGCAAATACTCTACACTTATTTTCTGTACTAGTAAACTAGTTCATTGTAAAAGTTCCAATATTGTTTAATGGCTGCTCAACACCCGAGCCGGTTGAAGTTTGGCTGCTCGACTTGCCGGATAAAAGCTCGCCAAGAGACTTAAGACTAACGCTGCCACTAAAACTAACAAAACATCTTGCCAACGAAGCTCGCTAGGAAGAAAATCGACAAAATAAATGCCGTCCGATAGCAATTTCTTTCCGAGTAAATATTCTAAGCCTTGAATAAGCGAAGTTAAATTCAACGCCAAAATCACGCCAAGAACGATACCTATTAAACACCCTTTCATTCCTGCTTGCAAGCCGTACCAGATAAAAATACGTTTAATAAATCCATTATTTGCACCTAATGTACGCATAATAGCAATATCGCCTTGCCTATCTTTTACCGCCATCATCAAGGTGGAAACAATATTGAAACAGGCAACCCCGATCACAAGCACCATGGCAATATACATCACGGTACGAATAAGCTGGATATCACGATACATATAGCCAAATTTAGCAATCCAATTTTGTACATAAAGCAACTGCGGATAATCGCTCAACTCAGAATAGTTGAGAACTTGAACCTTAAAAGGATCGGCAACTTTAAGCTCTACGCCGGTAATTTGGTCTGCTCGATAACCCAATAATTCTTGCGCTTGTGGAAGTGAAAGTAAGGCATAGCTGTGATCAAGCTGACCGTCTAAACGCAAAATACCTGTCACTTGAACACGTTCACGATGAGGTTGGGATAGCAGCTCTTCCCCATTTGGTTGTGAAATCAGCAAGGAAACCCAATCTCCTTCTTTTATCTCAAGCTCTTTCGCAATACCGGAACCAAGTACTAACCCGCCTTCTTTCTCAAACTGTTGCCAGCCATTCCCCTCGACAAACTTTCCGAGTGAACTCACCTGATCTTGTGTGGTTTTATCCACGCCTTTTACCTGTACCACTTTCAGTTTACTGCCGTTCTCAACCAATGCCGTAAAACTGACAAAAGGGGAAAGTGAGGTTATTTTTTCATTTGTTTTTAAACGTGCTGCGAGATTTTGCCAATGATTAATCGTTTTCTCATGAATATTTTCATTCACCGTAATTTCAGCATGAGGAACCACGGCTAAAATGCGTTGATTTAATTCCCGTTCAAAGCCATTCATGGTACTTAAACCAACAATCAGCACAGCTACGCCCAAAGCAATGCCAATTGCTGAGAATTTGGCAATCAATGCCACCAAAGGATTTTTCTGCTTACCACGCTGATAACGCCAGCTAATAAAAAACGGAGTGTTCATTCTACGTCTTCCCTTAATACCCCATCTTGCATCGTAAGACGGCGGGATAATTTTTCAGCTAACCCCATATCATGGGTAACGAGTAAAAAAGCGATACTTTGTTCCTGATTCAAGGCTTGAATTAACTCGAAAATGCTTTCCGTTGTTTTATGATCTAAATTTCCCGTTGGTTCGTCTGCCAACACTAAAGCTGGATGATTTACCAAGGCACGGGCAATGGCAACACGCTGGCGTTCACCACCTGAAAGCGCTGACGGGCGATGAGAAATACGATGGCTTAATCCCACTGCATTGAGCATTTTTTCTGCACAGTCTTTCGCTTCTGTTTTATTTTGACGACCAATCAACATTGGCATCATCACATTTTCAAGAGCTGAAAAATCTGCCATCAAATGATGAAATTGATACACAAAACCCAAATTCTGATTTCTCAATTTCGCTAATTCTGATTCCGAGGCTTTTTGCAGTGATTGGCCTTTAATAAACACTTCCCCACTACTTGGCTGATCTAAACCGCCTAAAGTATGTAAAAGCGTACTTTTTCCAGAACCAGAACTGCCGACAATTGCTACCAATTCATTCGGTTTCATGGCAAAAGACACCCCTTTTAGGACTTGAGTTTGGTCATCACCTTCTTGATAAAATTTACTGATATTTTCACACTGTAATAAATATTGACTCATACTTTACTCATAACGCAATGCTTCCGCCGGCTCTGTTTTTGCCGCACGATAAGCAGGATAAATAGTGGATAATAAAGATAATAAAAGAGAGAACGCAATAACAAAGCAAATTTGCCAAGCTCCTAGTTCGGTAGGCAAAAAAACACTGTTTGGATTGACCGCACTTATGATCGTTGTCAAGTTTAGGGTAATCAATATGCCCAATATTGACCCAATCAACGTACCGACCAACCCCACGAGCAACCCTTGGTAAATAAACACTGAACGTACTTGTGATTTCGTCAGCCCTTGGGTTTGTAAAATAGCGATTTCCCCTTGTTTGTCCACCACCATGAGACTCAAAGAGGTGACGATATTAGAAATGGCAACCACGATAATCAGGCTAATCAATAACCCCATCATATTTTTTTCCATACGCACAGCTTGGAAAAATTCGCCTTTTTGTACACGCCAATCAGTGATTTGTTGCTGAGGGAAATAAGCGGGTAATTCAGTAATTAAAAAAGGATCAGTCAAGAACAAACGATAGCCCTGTGCCTGTTCCGGTTGAATACGCATTAATCGCCCAATATCCGATAAATTGGCAAAGGCTTCGTAACCAGATGCTTCGCTATAATCAAAGTAAATATCACTCACAGTAAATAAACGTTGCATCGGCACGCGCCCAAAGGGAGTGTATTGGCTATTTTCCGTAATCATTAAGCGGATTTTATCACCAACATTGATACCAAGTTTTTGTGCCAATTGATTGCCAATTATCAATTTAAATTCACCTGTGGGCAATAAAGTTTCAAAAGGAATACGATCTTGGCCTTCTAATAAAGGATCATCAGAAAAGGATTGTACACCAATCACCTGCCCCGCACTCACGCCTTTAGTTGTTTGATAAATCACTTTTGTGGTGTTAATCGGTACGGCTTTTTGCACAAAGTGCGGTAGATTTTCTAACGGTTTTTTTGTGGAAATTGGTTGCTCTTGACTAATAATGGCATGTGGAATGGAGGAAAGCACTTGTTGCTTTTGATACCCCTCCAGTCCATTCATCACCGAAAGTACGATAATCAGCGCCATCACACCTAAAACAATGCCCAAGCTGGCGAGGCTCGTCACTAATCGCCCAAAACGATCCGCACTTTTCGCTCGCCAATAACGTAAGGCAATATAAAGAGAAATGGGTAAATTCATATTACTTTTGGTTTAATTGTGCGACAAAATCTTCCATATTTTGCGTAACTTTTTTCACTAATGTCGTCACCGCACTATCACTTGCCCACGCAATGTGTGGGGTAATAATTAAGTTTGGCATGGTTTTTGCCGCAAGTATCAACGGATTGTCTTTTTCCGGTGGTTCTTTAATCATCACATCTAAGGCAGCACCACCCAAATGCCCACTTGTTAATGCGTTTAATAAGGCGATTTCATCCACTAAAGGCCCACGTCCTGTATTGATTAAGAATGCCCCTTTTTTCATTTGTGACAGGGTTTCAGCATTGATTAAATTTTCAGTTGTTTGAGTCAATGGACAATGTAAAGTCAATATATCCGCTTGCTTTAATACCTCATTAAAAGGCGTATATCCCTCACGGCAAGTTGTCATATCTTTATGCTCTGCGTAAAGCACATTCATTCCCAATGCTTTAGCCAAACGCCCGACTTCAGAACCTAAACACCCCTTTCCTACGATACCAAGGGTAGAACCCCGCACATCGGTAATCGGATAATCGAAGTAACAAAACTGTTGGCTTTCCCCCCATTTGGCAGAAGTTTGATCACGCAACCAACCGGCAAGACTGTGTTTTAAGGAGAAAATCAACCCCATTACGTGTTCGGGGACGGTGACACTGGAGTACCCTGTCACATTTTTGACTTCAACCCCTAATTCTTTTGCTGCAATTAAGTCAATGTTATTAGTACCTGTTGCAGTAATTGCAATAAGTTTAAGTTTTGGGAGCTGTTCAAGCGTTTTACGATCAAAAATGACTTTACTGGTAATCACAATATCTGCATTTTTCGCCCGTTCAATAGTTTGATCAGCAGAGGTATGAGGGTATTCAATCCATTCATGCTCAAAACTTGGACGAGGAATAGGAATATGTTTTGGAATAGCGGTACTGTCTAAAAATACGATTTGCATCATGTTCTCCTTTTTTATTAAAAAAAGCGCGATCAAAATTTCGGTATTATGTAGTGAATACACAAAACAGTTATTTCAATGAAATGACTGCGTGTGTCCAATTATCACATATTTTATAGCGGACACCCGCAGTGTGTCCCTACAAATAATCCAGAAAACCTTCCTATTTTTAACCGCACTTCGCTATTAAATTGATGTATCCAATTCAGGGAAAGATTTAACTAAATCGTCAATGGCTTTCATTTGTGAAACAAAACCTTCCAAAGCTGACAATGGTAAGGCTGACGGCCCATCACATTTGGCTTGATTCGGATTTGGATGGGCTTCTAAAAATAAACCGGCAATTCCTACTGCTAAACCTGAACGGGCAAGCTCCGTTACTTGCTCACGGCGACCACCTGACGCCGCCCCAAACGGATCACGACATTGCAGTGAATGGGTTACATCAAAGATCACCGGGCTACCTTTTGACACTTTTTTCATCACACTAAAACCAAGCATATCGACGATTAAATTATCATAGCCAAAATTTGTCCCACGATCACAAAGAATCACTTGATCATTACCGCATTCTTCTATTTTTTCCACAATATTCCCCATTTGCCCCGGGCTTAAAAACTGTGGTTTTTTTACATTAATCACGGCACCTGTTCGAGCCATTGCTTCCACCAGATCCGTTTGACGGGCTAAAAATGCCGGAAGTTGAATCACATCCACGACATCTGCCACAGGCTGACATTGGTAAATTTCATGCACATCGGTGATGATTTTCACCCCAAATGTGGCTTTCAATTCTTGGAAAATTTTTAAACCTTCTTCCATACCCGGCCCTCGGTATGAATGAATAGATGAACGATTGGCTTTGTCAAAAGAGGCTTTAAACACATAAGGTACGTTTAGTTTTTCTGTCACCTTCACATAGCTCTCACACACTTGCATCGCCATATCACGGCTTTCAAGTACATTCATTCCGCCAAAAAGAACAAAAGGTTTGTCGTTTGCCAACTCAATATGACCAATTTTTACTAATTTATTTTGCATAAGTTTTCCTTCTTAATGAATAACTTGGCGATCTTTATCAATCTCGCCTTTGAGTTCTAATAGTTGTACCCGAATCAATGCGGCAGTGGGATCTTGCGAACATTTATCGACAAAATACTCTAGATCTTTCAATGCTTGGGAATATGCCCCCATCTGAGCCAATACTAAACCACGATCGCGGATATTATGGGGATCATCAGATTGATGAACTAATGATTCAATATAACGAAACGCCATATCATTATGTTCTTCACGAATGAGGGCATTTTTGGCAAGCTGTTCAAAGCGAGAAAAGAGCTGTTGAATATCTGCACGATCAAGTTCCTCAGATTGGATCTTTGCACCAAATCCAAAAGCTCCTTCATAAAGCTGCTGTAATTTTTCTTGAGAAATGTAGTTTCCATTCCAAGGATCGATAAATGCCACTTGCTCATCCACTTCAGCACGCAAAATTAATTGCGTTGGGAAATTGACAGGATAGATCGGTAAATCTAAGGCTTCCGCAAGGTATAAGATAATTGCCCCAAGGCTCACCGGCATGCCCTCACGATATTCTAAGACATAGGGTAAATAGAGATTTCGAGCATAAAAATAATGTTCAGGATCACAATGAAAACCCCAGTCACCATAGACCAATTGTAATAAATGATGAATACGATCTTCTACCGCCCAATCCGGTGAAATTTCACTACGCGCTTTACGTACCAAATGTCCCATTTTAGCGCGTAGCTGTGCTTCAATGTTCCCTTCATTCTCGGAAATAATATGATAAAAGCTCACAAATTTATCGTATAACGCTCGTTTATAATACTTCATAATTGTCCCAAAAACCGTATGTCACGCGCTCATTGTCGCCATAATCCCGCAAGGTTGCAATGTTTTCCCAATGATTTTCAACGAAAATTGACCGCACTTTTTCACCTTGTTGCCAACCATGTTCCACTAATAATGCTCCGCTATTTTTTAAATAAGCGGGTGCGAATTTGATAATATGTTGCAAATCCCCATAACCTTGTTCGGAAGCAACCAAAGCAGAAAGCGGTTCAAAGCGTATATCACCTTGATTTAAATGTTCATCTTTTTCATCAATATAAGGAGGATTGCTGACAATCAAATCATACTTCCCCTCTACATTTTCAAACCATTGACTTTGGAAAAAAGCAACATTGAGTTGATTTTTTTCCGCATTGGATTTTGCCAATTCCACCGCATTCGGGATCAAATCCACCCCAATAATTTTTAATTCGGTCTGCTGTTTTTCACAAATTGGCATTAATTCTGATGCCAACGCTAAAGCAATCGCTCCCGTTCCCGTGCCGAGATCCAATATAGCAAAGTACGGTGGATTTTTCTGGAGTTTTTCCTTCGCTATCATCAAGGCTTTCTCCACTAAAATTTCTGTGTCAGGACGAGGGATTAAGGTGCTTTTAGACACATTTAATGATAATGACCAAAATTCTTTTTCACCTAAAATATAGGCAATGGGCTCCCCCTTTAAACGACGAGCCAAAAGTGCGGTTAAATTTGACCGCACTTTTTCATCAATCTCCGTTTCATCAAAAGCTAAAATTTGTGTACGGGATTTTCCGGTGGCAAATTGTAATAACACCAAGGCATCAGTTTTGCCGTTTTCATCAGGATTGGCTTGACTTAAGGCTTCCGAGGCTTGTTTCAACCATTGTCGATAATTCATTATTTTTTGTCTTGAACTACTACAGTACCAATCACTAAATCGGTTAAAGAGCGACGATCATCACGTATAAGCGCGACAATTCCACTGATAAGGATTAAAAAACTTGTCCATGCAAGCAATTGATCAATCAGCTCACGCCCAATATATTTGCCAAACACTATCGGCTGTTGGGTTTGATAATCAAAAACACGTAATCCTAGCCAACGTTTTGCCATTGTCTGCCCGTAAGTTTTCATAAAATAGATCTGTAAACCTAAATACAACAAGATAGAAAGAAATCCGGTAAAGTCTCCAAATATAAAGCCGATCGTTAATATAGCCCATAAAATCACGCCGTTAATCATACTGGCAAGCCAGCGTTTAAAACGGCTCGCCAACACCGGCTGTGAAGTTTGGGAAAATGAAGAAAATTCCGCATCTTGCACTTTTTGATCCTTTGGATTTTCAACTAACATTTTATTGCTCCCTAAAAGTAAAAAAGAGCATCTGAGATCAGATGCCCTACTCGTTAATTTGTTTCAGATAATGCCGCCAATTGGTCCGCTTGATATTCGGTGATAATCGGCTGAATCAGTTCATCAATTTTACCATTCATCACCTCATCTAAACGATAAATCGTTAAATTGATGCGATGATCGGTAACGCGACCTTGCGGATAGTTATAAGTACGAATTTTATCGGAACGATCGCCTGAACCTAATAAATTACGGCGCATATCCGTTTGTTCTGCCGCTTGGCGTTCTTGCTCCGCTTGGACAATGCGTGAGGCAAGCACCGACATGGCCTTAGCTTTATTTTTATGCTGTGAACGTTCATCTTGACATTCTACCACTATCCCCGTTGGAATATGGGTGATACGCACCGCGGAATCTGTCGTATTAACGTGCTGACCACCTGCACCGGACGAACGATAAGTATCAATACGCAAATCGGCAGGATTAATTTCCGGCATTTCTGATTCCGGTAATTCCGGCATAACCGCCACAGTACAAGCAGAAGTATGAATACGACCTTGAGATTCGGTTTTTGGCACGCGTTGTACACGATGACCGCCGGATTCAAATTTTAACTGACCATATACGCCATCACCGCTCACTTTTACAATCACTTCTTTATAGCCGCCCTGCTCACTTTCATTCGCACTCAACATTTCTACACGCCAACGTTTACTTTCTGCATAGCGGCTGTACATACGAAATAAATCACCGGCAAAAATTCCCGCTTCATCCCCACCTGTTCCGGCACGAATTTCCAAATAGCAGTTGTATTCATCATTCGGATCTTTTGGCAATAAAAGGATTTGAAGTTGCTGTTCCACTTCTTCAATTTCTGTTTTGGATTCTTCAATTTCCATTTGTGCCATTTCTTTCATTTCCGGATCATCTAACAACATTTCCGCTTCTTCAATGTTGTTATTAAGCTGTGTCCAGCGATGAAAACATTTCACCACATCTTCAAGTTGTGCATATTCTTTGGAATAGGCACGGAATTTATCCTGATCACTAATCACTGAGGCATCACCAAGTAATGCCTCTAATTCTTCATAACGTTCTTTTAAACTTTCAAGTTTTGCAATAATGGAATCTTTCATAAATCGTCTTAAGTTAAAGCAGAAATAAAACCGACACATTCTAGCTGATTTTAGGAAAAATTTACAGCGTGCAAAGTGCGGTCAAAGAAACAAAGTTTTTGAACGTTGGCTTTACCATTATGGCGAAGCCATAAATAATCGTATAAAACCAACCGCACTTTTAAATACGCGTCACATCAAATTTGCTCAAATCAATACGATCTTCCGTGCCATAAAAATCCGCCAAGGCTTTTCGTAAGGTCTCCGCCCGTTTTGGTAAGCCTTTTTCTGCATAACTTTTTACTTGTTCATACACGGCTTGTTTAAAAGGTTGGGTATCACCGGGATTACCATTAAGATTATCCGCACTGGCAAAATAGCGAAAACCAGCGGCGGTTGCCAAAATCCATTCCAATGCCTGCGGTTTTACTTCGACTTTTTCAAAATCACGCTGACGCGCTTCCGAGCGGCCGTCCGGCTCATACCAATAGCCGAAATCTTCCAATTTACGGCGCTCTTTGCCGGCAACCAACCAATGGGCGATTTCATGCAATGCGCTGCTATAAAAACCCCGTGCAAAATAGATTGCATGGTATGGCACATTTTCATTTGCCGGAATGTAAATAGGTTCTTCGCCCCCTTTTACAAGGCGGGTATTATATTCTTGTTCAAAACATTGATTAAAAATTGCGATAATATCATCGAGTTGATGTTCCATTACTTCTCCAGCACCTATCCCATAGAAAGGGGCGAATTATATCACCAAAGGGTCATTTGCTCATGTTTATTTTCTTCGGGTAAATTAACGTGTAATCCAATTAATCGTACTGACTTTCCCTTACTCCGTTGCCAAATCTGAGTTAATAGATGTTGAAACCCTGATAATGACAATGGCAAGCCTGTTTTTTCTAAAGTGGTCACTTGAAAATCCTCAAATTTAAGTTTTACTCCTATTTTGCGAAATGAGGATAACGGTGTATTTGGCACGCTACGTTCAAGACGGTGAATGAGTTCGGTGTAAAGTTTATCCAGCAACACAATACCTTGCTCCAGATGATGGATATTTTCTATCAACGTACGTTCTACGCCCACAGATTTACGTTCCCGATAAGGTTGCACTTCCCGTTCATCAATGCCATGGCTAAAATCCCAAATCCGCTTGCCTATTTTGCCAAATTGATTGAGTAATACGGTTTGATCTAATCATTGAACATCAGCACAGGTTTCAAGCCCCATTTCTAATAAACGCTGTGATGTGATTTTTCCCACACCGGGGATTTTCTTTAAAGGCAAGGTTTTAACAAATTCCTCTACCTCGTCCGGTTTAATTACAAATTGTCCGTTCGGTTTATTCATATCAGAGGCAATTTTGGCAAGAAATTTAAGAGGAGCAATACCTGCCGATGCCGTCAGTTTGAGTTCGTCAAAAATCGCTTGGCGAATTTCTTGTGCAATCCAAGTGGCGGAACCTGAACATTTTTCGCAATCCGTCACATCCAGATAGGCCTCATCCAATGAAAGAGGTTCAATGATGTTGGTATAACGGCGAAAAATTTGATGGATTTGCAACGAAACCTGTTTGTATAACGGCATATTGACGGGTACAAGAATAAGATTCGGACATTTTTTCACTGCCTGTGCGGTTGGCATTGCGCTATGTAAACCAAATTTTCTCGCTTCATAATTACATGTTGTTAAAACACCACGCTGGCGGGAACTTCCACCAACAGCAACAGGTTTTCCTCGCAAAGCAGGGTTATCACGAATCTCTACCGAAGCATAAAAACAATCCATATCAATATGAATAATTTTGCGAGTGAAAAACATAAATCAAAGTGCGGTTAAAAAAACAGGTGTTTAGTATAACGGGAAGAAAACCACTGTTCAACCATACATATAAAATAAGCCTACACATTGGCAGGCTTAAGCTAGGAGGAAATGATTAACGTTCGTGAAGTTCTTTTTTATCACTAAAACGAATAATCCGATCAATTGGGTAAACATCAATTCTAGATTGAGAATCCATAAAAATCGGTCTGAATTTTTCTTGAATCTGCACAAAAGGAATTTGTAAATTAATTGATAATGAATGCCCCGGCATTAATGGTGATGTAAGATCCAGTTTCATATCTTGATTATGAATCACTTCACGTTTGCTCACATAAGCATTGAGCCATTGAATAGCTGAAATGGGTTTATTACCAATATTTGTCACTACATATTTAAATACAGCTAACGCCTGACCATTATTATCAACAGTTAATTGACGATTCTCAATATGAATTGAGACAGCTTGTGAAACAGACTTCATTTCAGCCACACTTTCTTTTTTGGTAGCAACTTTTACCTCCTCTTTTTTAGTAGGAAGAGCAGAAGCATTTATCGCTAAAAATAATGCACTCATCGAAGCAATAACAAGAGATGTCAAATTTTTCATTCTATTTTTCCTTTCAATAAAAAGTGGGCGAATTCTAACCCAATAAAAAAGCTTTATGAATAGATTCTTTTACTTCGCATCTTTTTTTGATAAACTTACGCCCAATTTGGGGCTGATTCTGGATTCGACGGGATTAGCAAAGCCCAAGGTGCACGTCGAGGTGCGGTAGGCCTCGTAAATAAACCGCAAAAAAATAGTCGCAAACGACGAACAATACGCTTTAGCAGCTTAATAACCTGCATTTAGCCTTTGCGCCCTAGCTTCCGCTCGTAAGACGGGGATAACGCGGAGTCAAACCAAAACGAGATCGTGTGGAAGCCGCCGTTTGAGGATCGAAGCATTAAATTGAATCAAACTGGCTTAAGTTTAGCGTGTCTGTCCGCATACTTAAGTGAAATCAAAGATCGACTAAACGTGTAGTACTGAAGGTAGAGTAATTTCGGACGCGGGTTCAACTCCCGCCAGCTCCACCAAATTGAAATCTAACACAATCCAATAAGAACCGATAAAGCCTTGAAAATACTCACTTCAAGGCTTTTTTATTATCTAATAATGAGAGCTAATTTTAAGAGAAAAGCTATTTCGGGAATAAAATCAGCTTAAAAGAGAATAAATACTGAATTATACTCTTTTGAAATCAACATGAACCAATTTTGGTTTAAACGGGTGACGTTGCATGGCTTGCACTTTCACAGCAACTTCTTTACCGTCAATGACAAGTGTAATCACATCAGAGTAGAAAGAATCATGAACTTGTGCATTGTTTAGTTCATCGTGATTTAAGATGATTGAAACCGGTGCTTCCTTACCACCATAAACAATAGCAGGAATTTGACCATTATGACGCAGACGGCGGCTCGCACCCGTACCTTGCGCTACACGAACTTCAGCGTTAAATTTAAATGCCATTTTGATGTTCTCTTTAAAATAAGATTAAAAATTAAAAAGTTGCAGGCGACCCAACAACTTTCCTGAATTGTCCCAAAGTCCTGACTTTGAGGGCGCAGATTATAAAATATCCTCTCCACCAAGGCAAACTTTTTCTAGGATATTCAGTCAGAAAAGATTAGAATACCTCCCAATTTTTACCCATTGAGAGAATGAAAATAGCAGGCAAAAATGGAATTTCTTATTAGTTTTTTTACTGATTACGGCTACTGGGCTGTACTTTTTGTTTTGATTATCTGTGGCTTTGGTGTTCCTATTCCGGAAGATATAACCCTTGTTTCAGGTGGTGTCATCGCCGGGCTCTATCCCGAAAGTATTAATTCCCATGTCATGTTGTTAGTCAGTATGTTCGGCGTACTTGCCGGTGATTCCTGTATGTATTGGCTAGGTCGAATTTATGGCACAAAAATTTTACGTTTCAGACCAATGAGAAAAATTGTCACCTTAAAACGTTTAAAAATGGTACGTGAAAAATTCGCTCAGTATGGTAATCGGGTGCTATTTATCGCTCGCTTTCTCCCAGGCTTAAGAGCGCCAATTTATATGGTTTCAGGCATTACACGTCGAGTAAGCTACGCCCGTTTTGTGTTCATTGATTTCTGTGCAGCCATTATTTCTGTGCCAATTTGGGTGTACCTTGGAGAATTTGGGGCGAGAAATTTAGATTGGCTACATGAGCAAATACAGAAGGGTCAAATGGTTATTTACATATTGGTTGCTGCTGTTGCCCTATTCTTAGTTTGGAAGTGGAAAAAATCGAAAAAACAGAAAAATTAATTTTATAAAAGAGCGGTCAAAAAAAGTAAGATTTTTCGATATTATCTAGCAAATGCACAAAAACAGAAACTTCAACGACATGTAGGGACACACACAGTGTGTCCCTCCCCAAAACATTTAAGTGCGAGCCGCTAAATAACGCTCTACCGTATCAACAATTGCTTGAGTTTGAGGATCAATTTCAATATTGACCACATCCCCTATTTTTCGCTGCCCCATCAAGGTTCTTTGTAATGTTTCAGGGATCAAATTCACGCAAAATTGATTGTCTTTCACTTCACCAATGGTCAAGCTAATACCATCTACCGCCACAAAACCTTTGGTTAAAATATATTTCATGACTTCCATATTCGGTAATTTAAACCAAATTTGGCGATTGTTTTCGGTTGTGATGATGTCGGAAATCACCGCAGTACAATAAACATGACCGGATAGAATATGCCCACCAATTTCAGCGCCCATTTGCATAGCGCGTTCAATATTAACGAAATCACCTGCCTTTAGTTCGCCCAGATTGGTAATTCGTAAGGTTTCTTTCATTAAATCGAAACTCACTAAATCACCATTTATTTCTGTTACCGTTAAACACACACCATTATTTGCCACAGACGCACCAATTTCTAACCCTTTTTGCATTTCTGGTGGTAATTTTACGACCTGTGTTCTAAAATGTGCCTTTTCTTTTATTGAATGAATCGGGGCAATTCCCTGTACAATTCCTGTAAACATAAATTTTCCTCAATCAAATTTTTTGCATAGTATATCAAACTTATGAATTTTCGTCTTTTATCCGAATATCACGCTGATATTAAAAAACTAATTAAAATCGCTATTCCGATTCTGTTAGCACAAATCGCTCAAAACTCAATGGGGCTTGTGGATACCATTATGGCAGGGCGAGTAAGTTCTACGGATATGGCGGCCATTTCTGTCGGTGCGTCTATTTGGCTGCCTTTAGTTCTCTTCGGGCATGGTTTATTACTTGCCTTACCTCCGACTATTTCCTATTTGAATGGTTCGGGACAACGCCATCGTATCGCCCATCAAGTCCGTCAAGGTATTTGGATCGCACTTTCAAGTAGTATTCCACTTGGATTGTTTATTTATCACAGTGACTTTGTCTTACAATTTATGCAAATGGAGCCTCAAATGGCACAAATTGCACGAGACTATCTGCATGCCATGGTGTGGGGACTACCCGCTTATTTATTGCTGATTAATTTTCGTTGTTTAAATGATGGCATTGCAAAAACTAAGCCGGCGATGCTCATCACCTTTCTTGGGCTAATGCTAAACATTCCACTCAACTATATTTTAATTTACGGTAAACTCGGTATGCCAGCACTAGGGGCGGTGGGATGTGGTGTAGCAACAGCAATCGTGAACTGGTCAATGTGTTTAATGATGATTGGCTACTCTTACTTTAATCGTCAAGAACGTCAATTAAAAGTCTTTAGCCAACTCATTGAAAAACCTAACGTGGCGATATTAAAGAAACTCTTACAACTTGGTTTACCCATTGCTATCGCACTTTGCTGTGAAGTGGCACTTTTTGCGATTACTGCATTATTGCTTTCTCCACTTGGCGCAACCATTGTGGCAAGTCATCAAATTGCGTTAAATACCAGTTCCTTTATTTTTATGTTTCCGATGTCAATTGGTATGGCTACCACAATTCTAGTGGGACAAGCTCTCGGCTCAGGTTCACCAAAAAAAGCGAAAAATATCGCTTACTCAGCCATTATTCTTGGTTTAACCGTCA
This sequence comes from Pasteurella sp. WM03, assembly GCF_004570945.1. Taxonomy (NCBI): domain Bacteria; kingdom Pseudomonadati; phylum Pseudomonadota; class Gammaproteobacteria; order Pasteurellales; family Pasteurellaceae; genus Pasteurella; species Pasteurella sp. WM03. Next base: position 39,092 of record NZ_SPPO01000010.1, on the reverse strand, counting down.
CACTCATCACCTCATTTATTACCGTATTCTTTCGCTATGAAATTGCAGGCATTTTTGTAACAGATAAAACTGTGATTAGTATGGCCGCCGGTTTATTGCTTATTGCAGCAATTTACCAGTTTTCAGATACGATACAAGTCGTTGTAAGCGGAGTGTTACGTGGTTATAAAGATACTAAAGTCATTCTCTATATCACCCTTTTTGCCTATTGGGTGATCGGTGTGCCGTTGGGCTATACACTCGCGCGAACGGATTTGCTTATCCCAAATATTGGTGCTCAAGGTTTCTGGATTGCCTTTGTCGTTTCTCTGACCTTTGCCGCCGTGTTATTATTCTATCGGATGAGAAAAATACAAGGTTTGAGTGATGATGTATTGATGGCTCGATTAGAAAAACTGAAATAAAGCAATTCGCCTAAAAATGCGCTCTTTCAATTTATTAATGAAAAATCAAAGCATTAAGAAACAAAGTGCGGTTGTTTTTCATTGTATTTTTACCATAGCTCTCTCTATAAACAGAGAGGGCTAAAATTTTAGAGATTACTCTTTTCTCACACGTCTCCACGCTTTTGTCATTTCTTCTACACTTTCCTCCTAACTAATTTTCTCTATATTTTATTAATAACAAATACAAATTATTCTTATTGAGATAAACAATTATTTTCAGTTATACTTGTGACTCTTTTTTATTTCATTCATTTTAAGGGAAGCAATCATGATGTTTAAACATAACATTCTTTATACTGCGCTATTTGCCGGAATATCTGTTTCTACACTAGCAGAGACTCAAGTATCTGATGCAAGCTTAGATTCCGAAACCGTATTAGATCAAATCAATGTCATGAGTGAGTTAGAAAAAGCCAAAGCGGCCGGTGAAAAACAAAAAGAAATTGTTAATCTCAGTTTACTGGGGCGACAAACTGCATTTACTTCACCTATTGCGGTTGTTCACTACGATGAAAAAGCCTTTGAAAATTCTCAACAACGTAATCTTTTAGACGGAATTGCTAAAATTGATTCTTCTGTGATGAATTTCGGTGGAGAAACCAATACCTTATCGGGCATTTATGTGCGAGGATTGCAATTGGATGCCCGTCAAATTACGGTGAATGGATTACCAGGGCTTTATTCTACTTATAACTCCCCAACTGCTGCCGTTAGCTCCGCTCAATTAATCAAAGGCGCTTCAACGGCTGTCGCCGGAATGGATCCTGAAGGTGCCGCCGGTTCTTCCTTAAACGTTGAGACCAAACGGGCGACGGATGAAGATATTAATCAACTTGGTTTTGCTTGGTACAGCAACAATCGTTTACAGGAAACCTTTGATTTTAGTCGCCGTTTCGGTGCAAATAAAGAATGGGGTATCCGCCTAAACGGGAAATATCGTGATGGTGATACGGCACGCCATAACTATGACGAACGAAACAAAGAATTGGCTGTGGGTTTGGACTATCGTGGTGAGAAGTTCCGTGCAGGTATTGATTATATGTATGCCAAACGGGCAACACATGGCGGTCGTGCGCGTATTCAAGATATTCAGCGCTTAAACTATCGTTTACCAAGCGCACCAAACGGTGATACAAATTTTGTGCCGCATTGGAACGGTCAAACCACTCAAGATCAAACCATTATGGGAACCTTTGAATATGATCTACCTTATAACATGATGTTATCCGGTGGCTTGGGTTATATGGAATCACGCTATTACGGTACATTCGGTCAAGTTCGAATGATGGATGAAACCACCTATACCGAACAATATCGTTTACAACAACTGAGAGCGATGGACTATCATATTCGTACAACAAGCGGAAATCTAAAATTACAAGGTGAATTTGAAACCGGTTCGATCAACCACAACTGGAATTTAGCATTTGATGCGGTAAGACGCCAACGTGATTTTGATCAGGGGACGGTTTTAAATCAAAATATTTATTCCAATCTTAATCTTTATCATCCGCAATTTATGACATCCCAGCAGCCCAATAAGGCCGTAACGCAAGGCGCAACGAACGAAAAACTAGCCAGTTACAGCCTCGCCTTTGCAGATACCGCTTCATTTATTGATAACACCGTTCGTTTAACACTCGGCGGACGTTTCCAGTGGATTAAGCAACACGCCCTGCCTTATCCGGCAAAACCAGATCGAGATGTTCGCTATCACGAAAATCGTTTTAGCCCAATGGTGATGGCAGCCTATGTACCTAATCCAAACTTAACTTTTTATGCCAATTATTTAGAAGATTTGGAACCGGGTGCAACTGATGAGGATACCGGCGTTATGGCAAAACCTGTTGTTAGCCGACAAATTGAATTAGGGGTGCGTAAAAACTGGAAAGATCTTGCAACCACAACCTTAAGCATTTACCAATTATCACGCCCCGGTGTTCATGCTAAAACCGGACAGGAACAAGGCAAAGAACGTAACCGCGGTATTGAATTAAATATCTACGGAAATCTGCTAAATAGTACATTACGCCCAAGTTTAGGTATCACTTACAATCAAGGAAAATTAATTGATTACCCAAGTTTTGCCGGTCCGATTATCAACGGCTCACAAGTGGCAAGCCCTCGTTGGATTGCTAAAGCCGCCGTTGAATGGGATACCCCATTTATCAGAGCTTTAACACTCAATGCAGCTGTTCAATACTACGGAAAATCCTATCAAGATTATTCTGAAAAATTTGCCTTTCCATCTTATACAACGGTTGATGCAGGTGCTAAATACGTGGCGAAATTAAGTGAGCAACAAAGCCTGACATTCCGTTTTGGAGTAGAAAATTTATTTAATAAATCATACTGGCAGGTTCAACGCGGCCGTTATGATCGTAGCTTTGCTGTGTTAGGTATGCCTCGCACTTATTGGGCTAACGTAGAATATTCCTTCTAATTCATTGAATCTTATCAGGGCGAAACACTCTCGCCCTTTTTTCATTGATAAACATTTATGAACTGGCAAACCGAACTCAATAATAGTTTAAACTGGATTTTGACCGCACTTTTTTGGGTGATAATCTGTGTTACCCTTACAATGACAGCATTAAAACACACAATTTTCGGCAAAAAATTTTGGCGAATTGCCTCGCCATCCATTACCAAGCAAAACCGACTTAAACTGATTGCCATGCTGCTATTGCTTTTCCTGATGATTTTGCTTGAAGTACGGTTTAGTGTGCTCAATTCCTTTTTCTACAATGGCTTGTATAGCTCAATGCAAGAACTCAATGCAGATAAATTTTGGTTCTTTGCTAAACTCAACGCACTTTTAGTACTTATTCAAGTGGTACATACCATTATTGATTATTTTCTACGCCAAGTTTTTGAAATTCGTTGGTTAAAAAGCCTTAATAGGATTTTAGTGAAACGCTGGCTGGAAAATAAAAACTATTATCGACTCAAATATGATCGGGAACTCCCCGATAATATCGATCAGCGAATTGAACAGGATGCACGGGAATTTATCACCAGCACCATGCAAATTGTGCGGGGAATGATAAATTCTGTTCTGACCACCATTGAGTTTACTATTATTCTCTGGTCACTTTCCGGTGTATTAAATATCTTCGGTTTGACTATTGAAAAAGGCGTGGTGTTCTTTATTTATGGCTTTATTATTTTTGCTACCCTAATGTCCGTTTGGATTGGCTACCCATTGATAAAACTCAACTTTAATAAAGAAAAACTCAACGGCGATTATCGTTATTCATTAATTCGGGTGCGTGATAATGCGGAAAGTATTGCCTTTTATCATGGTGAGCCGAAAGAGCAAATTTTACTGAAAGATAAATTTTCTCAAATCATTCGCAACCGTTGGGCGATTGTCTTAAAAATGCTTGGTTTGGACGGTTTTAACAACGGCGTTACCCGTTTTGCCAAACTATTACCATTAATGCTACAAGCCCCCCGTTTTTTTAGCGGCCAAATCAAACTGGGCGATATGCACCAAACCGTGCAAGCCTTTAATCGATTAATGACCGCACTTTCTTTCTTCCGGTTATTTTATGAAGAATTTACCTTATATCAGGCACGTCTTAGCCGTCTTTATGGTTTTATAACCAAATTAGATGAATTGGATAGGTCGGGAATCTCCCAACCTTATACCTGCTCCAATCGAGTGGCATTAAAAGATTTTGGTATAAAAGACGAACAAGGACGCATTTTATTAAATAACATAAATGTAGAACTTGAAAATGGTGATGCGTTACTCATTCAAGGGGCGTCAGGTACAGGTAAAACTACCTTACTCAAAGCCATTGCCGGCATCTATCCTTTTGAAATTATCGGGATTGCGGAACACCCCTGTATGGGAAGTTTATTTTTACCGCAACGCCCCTATATGCCACAAGGGACTTTGCGTGAGGCTATTTGTTATCCGGACATTAATCCTCATCATCCGGACTTAATCAATATAATGCGTGATTGTTGCTTGGAAAAATATCTCCACGCGCTTGATATAGAAAACGACTGGCAAGCCATTTTATCACCCGGTGAATTACAACGTGTCGCGTTCATTCGTATCTTGCTCACCAAACCTGACGTAGTTTTCTTGGATGAAACAACCTCCGCACTTGATGAAGCCACCGAATATCAGCTTTATAAAATCATTAAAGAACGCTTACCGAATATGATTATTCTCAGTATTGGACATCGCAGCACACTCCATCAATTCCACAATAAACAATTGAAATTGGAAGTCTGTATTGTATAGATAAAAGTGCGGTCAAAATTGACCGCACTTTCTCATATTATTGGTATTATACAGCAGTTACCAAAACCTATATTTTGATGTGAGTGTAAGGACACACGACTTGTATCCAATATCAATAACTTTAATGGCTTATAAACAAAGGGCATACTCAGTACGCCTTATATTTTGTATAAATTTTCTATTTTGTGTATTTGCCACATAATACCGAGAAAACCAATAGAATATTATCAAACTCTTATTAATTGATGATTCTTTTATAACTTCAATAAATTTCATTGATTCTATTGCTGCTTTTTTCTCAATGAAAAAACACATCCCACAATAACTATCGCAGCACCAAAACCTTGATAAACCGAAATGGTTTCCCCCAAGGTGACATAACTAATTAAAGCCGTAGATAAAGGTACGGTTAATTGAATAATGTTAAAAACAACAATACCTTGCTTTTGAACGATATAAAATGCCAACAACATTCCCGTTAGCATTCCATACATTCCTGCAAAAATTAACCCTATTAATAAACCGAAACTCACATCCTGCAACTGATAAATAACGCCGCTATTTTTAGCTAAAATCAGATAAAAAATACCGGATAACGTAGCGGTAAAAGCACTGATAACGACAGCATTTAATTTTTTTGAAACCTTTTTAACAAAAAGATTTTGGATAGATTGAATAAATATGGCGGTGCCTAAAAAAAGTGAACCCGTTATAAAATCGTTACCGCCACTAGCATTATTTCCCTCAATGACAAATAGCAAAGAGCCAATGATAGCCAAGGCGCTCCCAATATAAAAATTCTTTTGTTTTACCTTTTCCCTTTCATCTCGAAAGAAAATTGCCGCCATAATAACGGCTAAAGGCATTGAGATAATACCAAAAACGCTACCCGCTAAAGCCGAAGTATATTTAAGACCATTAATAAAAAAATACATATTGGCCGTCATAAAAACAGCCAACAAAAGAAGATAAAAAATGATTGCCGGTTCTCTTAACAACTTAACTAACTCATTCCTATATTTTAAGACACAAATAAAAACAAATAATAAACCACCGGAGATAAATCGAACCGCATTATTATTTAGTGTTTCAAAATGAATACTCATATAACGCATAATAGGAAAGCCAAAACCCATTAATAAAACATAAGAAAATCTTATTAGAAAATCATTACTCATAGGAAAAATTAATATAAAGGTAAGTAATATTGATGATTATAAGATATTTTTATGTTTTACCAATAAAAAAATGTAGATATGGTGTAGAAATACAACAGCGCATAAGAAGAATTCAGTCATATCCTCAAGTAAGTAAAATTAGCTTAGCTAATAATCGAGATTCAAGGGTACGGTGGAATTGATTGTTAGAATCTGCAATTCAATCAGTTTTCGGTCTTAATTATTTCATAAGAAGAAAAAGTCTATTTCCAAATACACACTAGCTTTAAGATTTAATTTCATTATAATGCGCGTGCTTTTTTAATAGAATATGAAGGAGTTTTGATGAAAAAAGTTCTTTTAACAACCGCACTTTTTGCATTTTCAACAAGCTTATTTGCTTCAACACCGGAACAAAACAAAGCCGCTGCGCTTGATTTCTATGAAATGGTATTTAATCAACATAAGTTACAAGAAGCCAGTGACAAATATATCGGTAAAGAATACTTACAACACAATCCAACCGTGGCAGACGGTAAACAAGCCTTTATTGACGCGTTTACGCCGTTCTTAAAAGCCCATCCAAAATCAAAAGCAACCGTAAAACGTGTATTAGCTGATGGCGATTTGGTTGCCCTACATGTTCATAGTCAGTTAAATGATGAAGATCGTGGTGAGGCAGTTGTGGATATTTTCCGTTTTGATAAAGATGGCAAAATTGTAGAGCACTGGGATGTCATTCAAGCTGTACCGGAAAAAACGGAGAGCGGGCGTAGTATGTTCTAAGAAAAATGCGTGGAAATCCACGCATTTGTTATTTGTACCGTTTTTTCACCGCATTTTTATCCTGTTCACGTAATCGCTCTAACTTTTCTTTAATTTGAATTTCCATCCCACGATTTGTCGGAAAATAATATTGTGTCTCTTTGAGTTCTTCAGGGAAATAATTTTCACCGGCAGCATAAGCATTGGGTTCATCATGAGCGTAACGATATTCCACCCCAAACCCCAACTCTTTCATCAGGTTAGTAGGCGCATTGCGTAAATGAGGCGGTACATCATAATCCGGTAAGTTTTTGGCTTGCTGTTTTGCCGTATTAAAAGCGGTATAAACCGCATTACTTTTGGGGGCAACGGCAAGATAAATAATCGCTTGCGCTATGGCACGCTCTCCTTCATAAGCCCCCACTCGGGTAAAACAATCCCAAGCGGCAAGTGCCACTTGCATCGCACGGGGATCGGCATTCCCAATGTCTTCCGAGGCAATGGCTAACAGCCGTCTTGCGACATAAAGCGGATCGCCACCCGCCGTTAAAATACGTGCATACCAATATAATGCCGCATCAGGTGCTGATCCCCGAACGGATTTATGCAAAGCTGAAATAAGATCATAAAAGCGATCACCCTGTTTATCAAAACGGGCTTGACGCTCGCCCAGTACTGTTTTCAGTAAAGTGCGGTCAATTTTTTTGCCGTTTTCCGTTTCATCTGCCATATCCACCATCAGTTCAAGACAATTCAAGGCGAGACGGGCATCACCATTAGCATATTCAGCAAGCGTCCGTAATAAATTCTCTTCTAAAATTAACCGCTCTTTTGCCAATCCACGTGCCGAATCTTGTAGTGCCTGCTGAAGCACGGATTCTATTTCATCAACGGTTAAAGATTTCAACACATATACCCTTGCACGAGAAAGTAAGGCATTATTCAATTCAAAAGAGGGATTCTCTGTTGTTGCACCGATAAAGATAATCGTGCCGTCTTCAATATGAGGAAGAAAAGCATCCTGCTGGCTTTTGTTGAAACGATGCACTTCATCTACAAATAAAACCGTTTTTCGAGCAGCGAGACGGTTTTGTTTTGCACGCTCAATGGCTTCACGAATTTCTTTTATCCCACCGGTAACCGCTGAAATGCGTTCAACATCCGCGTTAATTTGATTAGCAATAATTTCTGCCAATGTGGTTTTGCCCGTGCCGGGCGGCCCCCAAAAAATCATAGAATGAATATGACCGGCTTGAATCGCTTTACGTAGCGGTTTACCTTCACCAATAAGATGTGATTGACCAAAATATTGATCGAGATTGGTCGGGCGCATTCTGGCGGCAAGGGGACGAAAATCATTTTCCGAAAAATCAAAATCAAGATTCGCCATCATTTTTTCCCATTAAAGCATTTAAAATAAAAATCAAGGGCGTAATTAATACGCCCCAAGCATTACTTTTTACGTTGGTCATCCAACTCCACGCCTTTAGGTGGATTAAAGCTAAATAAACTATCAGGGAGAGATTGGTTGGTAATATTACGCAACACGTAAAGGTTGGTTTGTCCGTCTTTTTCTGTGGTGCTGAAATTTTTCAATACACCATTGGCATCCACACGAATATCAAACTGTTTAATATTACTTTTCGCTGATTTAGGTTTTAACACAAAAGTATCTACCTGCTGCGTTACCGAATACTGATTCCAATGGCTTTTATCATCACTGGTCAGCAACACAAAAGGGGTATTATTTACTGCATCTTTCACCCATTGTGCCGTCACTTGTTGTACAAAAGGATCGTAATACCAAAGGGTTTTGCCGTCAGCAATAATTTGTGTTTCTTGTGGTGATTTAGTCTCCATTCTAAATAAATTCGGGCGTTTAATTTGAATTTTCCCACTCCCTTGTTGCACATTTTTTCCCCCCGCAGCAGTAACTGTTTGGGAAAAATCCGCACTTAATACATTTACTCGTGTTAAACGTGATTGTAATTCACTTGCGGCATCAGCAAGTGCGATAGGGCTAAAACTCATTAACCCCAAGCCCACCACACCAAGTGCGGTCACAAAAAACGTTGTTTTTTGAACGTTGGCTTTGCCAACGGCCTCGTGAGAGGTGAACAAACGAGCGAGCGAGTTTGTGAATAATTTTAACGATGTTTTTTTCATTTTACTTTCCTTTTTAAAAGAGAAATTAATAATCCAGACGACGTGCAAGAATTTCACGTTTACCATTTTGCATGGCACTCACAACGCCTTGTTCTTCCATTTGATCCATAATTCTGGCAGCACGGTTAAAGCCTACGCTGAATTTACGTTGAAGGGCAGAAACAGAAGTGGTGCCTGTTGTGAGAACAAACTCCATCACTTCATCAAATAGCGGATCCAGTTCCCCACTGCTTCCTGCTGATTTTTCCGCACTTTCTTCCTCATCTGCACTGTCCAAAATGCCGTCAATATAATCCGGTTTTCCACGGGCACGCCAATCATCGGCAATACGTACCACTTCATCATCACTCATAAATGCACCATGAACACGAATCAGATCGGATGATCCCTGTCCAGAATAAAGCATATCGCCACGACCTAATAAGGCTTCAGCCCCGCCCTGATCCAAAATCGTACGGGAATCAATTTTACTTGCCACCGTAAAGGCAATACGGCTTGGCACATTCGCTTTAATTAATCCGGTGATTACATCTACTGACGGACGTTGTGTTGCTAATATCAAGTGAATCCCAATTGCTCGTGCTTTTTGAGCAAGACGGGCAATAAATTCTTCGATTTGTTTCCCAGCCACCATCATCAAATCGGCAAATTCATCGACAATCACTACAATATAGCTTAATTTTTTCAGTGCCGATGGCATTTGATCCATCGTATCGCCCGGTTTCCAAATTGGGTTCGGTACAGGCATTCCCATGCCTTCATATTCATCAATTTTTTCGTTAAACCCTTCAATATTTCGTACACGAAGAGCGGAAAGTAGCTGATAGCGGCGTTCCATTTCATCGACACACCAACGTAATGCATTCGCCGCTTTTTTCATATCGGTAACAACCGGCGTGAGCAAATGTGGAATATCGTTATAGACAGAAAGTTCTACAACTTTTGGGTCAATCATAATAAACTTCACTTGTTCCGGTTGAACACGGAAAAGCAAACTTAAAATCATAGTATTCACGCCAACCGATTTACCGGAACCCGTTGAACCTGCCACCAGTAAATGAGGCATTTTCGCCAAATCCACCACAACAGGTTTACCACTGATATCTTTCCCTAATGCCATCGGTAAAAGCGCTTTAGAATCACGGAATTCATTGCAGTCTAATACATCACGTAACGGCACAATTTGACGGTGGGCATTCGGTGTTTCAATACCAATATAGGGTTTACCCGGAATCACTTCTGCGACACGAATAGAACGGAACATCAACGCACGTGCCAAATCCGTATCAATATTTGTCACTTTTGAGGCTTTCACTCCCGGTTGTAATTCAAGCTCGTAACGTGTGACCACCGGCCCGACCAATACATCTTTCACCACCGCTTTGACGTTAAAATTACGAAGCTGCTGCTCAATACGTTGCGAGATATTGTGAATTTCCTCTCTAGTAATATCTTGTGCTTGTGTTGGACGATATTCCAATAAATCCAAACTCGGCAACGGCGTAGTCGGTTTCTCACGTTTCGTTGTCGGTTGTTGGAATGCCGGATGAATCAATGAATCGCCATAAGGCTTATAAATCGGTGCAGTTTCTTTCTCTTGTGTGCTTTGAATAGCGGTTTGTGGCTCTGCTAAAATGACTTTTAATGTTTCTTCTGCATTTAAGGCTTTAGCACGGGCTTCCATTTCTGCAAGGCGCTGTTGCTCTTGCTCAGCAAATTGACGTGCCAAATCATCCATTTCATCATTCACTTCATCAGAAAGTGCGGTCAATTGTGATGATGAATTTTGCGTAGCCGGGGCGAGCGTGACCGTCGGTATTGTGGGCTCATTTAATTTAGAAACCGAGGAAAAATCAGCCGTACTTTGTTCTTCTTCAATATGGTGTTGTTGGCTTGTGTTTTGCCAAATCGAAACAGATGGCTGAAATGTGGCTTCACCATAAGCCGCAATGCTTACTTTCGGTAATTCATCAAAGGTTTCAGCTTTGAAAGCATCAAAATTTTCGTGAAATTCAGATGTCATTTGTTTGGAGTCAGAAGGGCGCGTCATTGATGGTGACAAACCACTGATATTAATCAGCGTTTCCGGTTGAACAAGAGGCGTTTCAGCATCCTCACTCGCTGTTAAATGTTTTTCCCCACTTTGAACCGGTTCTTCTGTACCATTATCTCTGTTCATCACCAAAGATTCCGGCTTTTGAATCACAATTTGTTCAAGCTCCTCAACGGATGTTGAAGACTGTTCTATATCCCGTGGATTGTCATTTTTCATCGTCAACCAATGATAAAAACGGATAATAAGGCGGATCAAAGAAGCGCCTGAACAAAAAATAAACCCCACAATGGTGAGAGTAAAACCCAGTAGAATACAGCCAAATTTTCCTAAAGTTGGATAAAGCCATACGACAAGACTACCGCCTAACACCCCACCGGATAAATAATAATTGGTATTAGAAAATAACAAGGTGACTGCCATGGTTAACCCAATTACTAAAGTGATAAAACCAAAGCTTCGTAGCAAGATTTTAGTCACAGATAAAAAGCGAACCGCTTTTGTTTTCAACAAAAACGTAGGGATAAGAAAAATCAAAAAAGGAAGTAAATTGCCTATATAGCCAAAAAACACAAAAAACGCATCAATTAACCATGCACCAAAAGTACCGGCTTTATTAATGGTTTCGGTTTGAAAACTTGCGGTTGACCAAGAATTATCCAGTGGTGTATAGCTTGACCAAGCCACAATCATGTACAAACCGAAAAGTGCGATCAAGCCTAAAATCAATTCAGCGAGATATTGTTTCGGTGTAAATCGTTCAGTAATTTGTTTAATCATTTTTTATTTTAAAACAAGATAATTAGTTTGTTTGACTTCTTCCATCACAACATAGGTGCGAGTATCGTTCACACCGGGTAAACGAAGTAGTGTTGTGCCTAATAATTTTCGATAAGCCGCCATATCTGCCACCCGAGTTTTCAATAAATAATCAAAATCACCGGACACAAGATGACATTCTTGAATTTCATCAAGGGCTTGAATCGCTGCATTAAATTCTTCAAATACATCAGGTTTACCACGAACAAGTGTGATTTCAACAATCACTAAAAGTGGCGCATCAAGTAACTCTGGATTAAGCAAGGCACGATAGCCCATAATCACGCCTTGCTTTTCCAAACGTTTTACCCGTTCTAAACAAGGGGTCGGTGATAATCCAACTTTTTTGGAGAGGTCAATATTTGAAATTTTGCCATTGCGCTGTAGTTCATTAAGGATTTTAATATCAATCGCATCTAGCGGCTTCTTTTTTTCCATTTTGTTTTGTCCCCATTATTTACGGCATTATGTAGCAGTTGCATAAACCTAATTTTGGAATTGTAGGGATACACTGCCTATGTCCTTTATAAAATCAAATTATTTCAATATGTTACTATCAGACACACAGTGTGTCCCTACTACTTCATTGAAATTCCTACTTTTGTGTGCTTGCTACATAATACCGATTATTTATGCAAGGTATTCTAATTGATTTTGCCGAAGTTTTCAGTATGACAATGAATTTCTAGAAATTATCCAGAATCGCTAACGCATCCGCTAATTTTTTCACCGTAAAAACTTGCATATTTTCGACCGCACTTTTCGGTTTATTGCCAAAAGGTACAATGGCACGTTTAAATCCGTGTTTTGCTGCTTCACTAATACGTTCTTGCCCACTCGGTACAGGACGAATTTCACCGGCAAGTCCTACCTCACCAAAGATCACTAAATCTTGTGGTAAAGGGCGATTGCGAAAACTGGAAATTAGTGCAAGTAATAAGGCTAAATCCGCACTGGTTTCCGTGACTTTCACCCCACCTACAACGTTAACAAATACATCTTGATCCGCCATCTGTAATCCCCCGTGGCGATGCAGTACCGCAAGTAATAACGCCAAACGGTTTTGTTCTAACCCTACCGCAACACGACGTGGATTTGACAACATAGAATGATCCACTAAGGCTTGAATTTCAACCAATAACGGGCGTGTCCCTTCCCACAATACCATCACAGAACTACCCGATGTTTGCTCGTCACCACGGCTAAGAAAAATCGCTGATGGATTTTTTACCTCACGTAAACCTTGTTCCGTCATACCAAATACGCCCAGTTCATTCACTGCCCCAAAGCGATTTTTATGACTACGTAGGGTACGATAGCGGGAATCCGCCTCCCCTTCCAAAAGCAAGGAGCAGTCTATGGCATGTTCCAACACTTTGGGGCCGGCAAGTGTGCCGTCCTTTGTCACGTGCCCCACCATAATAATCGCTACTTGTCGGGTTTTCGCATAGCGTGTCAAAAAAGAAGCACATTCCCGCACTTGCGCCACACTACCGGGCGAAGATTGAATATCAGCCAAATGCATGACTTGGATAGAATCAATCACGATAATTTGTGGTTTGAGTTGATCGGCAAGATTACAAATCTGCTCTACCGAAGTTTCAGAAAGCATATTGAGTTTATCATTCGGTAAACCTAAGCGATTCGCTCTCATTGCCACTTGTTGTAAGGATTCTTCCCCCGTCACATAAAGTGCGGTCATTTTTTGAGCCAAACCACACATCACCTGTAACAACAAGGTACTTTTTCCGGCACCGGGATGCCCCCCGATCAAAATCGCACTGCCCGGTACAATTCCCCCGCCCAGTACACGATCAAGCTCTTTAAATCCACTGGTAAATCGTGGCGTTTCCTGCAAACTAATTTCTGACAGCGTTTGAATTTTTGCCTGCGTTTCACCGGCATAACCACTGAAACGGTCATTTTTGCTTTTTACCGCAGAAATCAACCGTACTTCGCTAATGGTATTCCACGCTTTGCAAGCAGAACATTGCCCTTGCCAACGGGAAAACTCTGCACCACAATCATTACATACATAAGCCGTTTTAGGGGCTTTCGCCATGGTATTTCTCCATCAAATAAAACTGTTTTGAACACGCAATATCGAATAGCGATACTTTTTAATGATACAGGCTTGATTCGCCCGATACCGATAAACGCATTAACTGAATCATTCGTTCAAAATATAAACGTGTCTTAAAAAGTGCGGTCAATTTTTCAATAGTTTTTTCATTATCCTTGGTTTCACTGTGAAAACGAATCAAAGCCTGAATATCGTCAAGAAACCTTTGATTACTTTCAAGCAACTGTTGCAATATACCATCTTCTACCGAGTCTTTGTTTCTCTGTTCTAATACCTGCTCAAACAATGTCTTATTTTCATCGTAATAATGGTACAAATTGAAAAATGCCCCGACCCGTTCCACGGTTTTCATAAAATCTTGGCTAAAAAACGAGGGCGCTAAAGACAAGGTTTCTTCCACCAATGCTTGCTCCATTTTTAAAATTCGGTGAAATTTTGCGTTAAAATCTACCGCACTTTCTTCTCTATCTTTGTTCAAAAAATCACGCCATTTATCTAGCCAATCCGTTAAAACTATGGGGCTACTAAGTTGATAGCCACGCTTCGCCTTGCTCGCACTGCTAAAATAAATATCGCTCAAAACGGGCAAATCTTCCACAAAATAGAAAAGATCGCTGACTTTCCCTTCTTTTAATTCAAACTCAATTTCACAAATAGGTTGTGAATGCCCGTCGCTCACAATCTCCCCTTGATCAAAGGCGACTTCAATTTTGGAATCTCGAAATTCAACTAACCAAAAAGTGCGGTTAAAATCCGTAGAGAATATGGCATTTAATGGCGCATTGGGTAACTGCTCAAAGTGGTACAAATTCCGTAGCTGTTCATTTGTCGGCGTTTCTTTTTCTTCCAGCGACAAATTATATTCCGGACGCTCGTGCAAACCGCCTAGGACTTTTCCGTTAGTTTTGAGGGTTAATGTAAAGGTTTGATTTTCTTGACGAATACGTAATCCCATCTTTTGCTTAGCAAGAAAATGATCGGGATAATCATAATAAGTATTCCCTAAATCAATATTTTTACATCCTAATAGATTAAATTGTTGTAGATGTTTTTCAAGTAAGTGAAATATTTCCGGAGAAACAGCAAGTTTGAGTTCAACTTCATTGGTCATGAGGATAAATCCTTTATTAATTTAACTGGTTAAATATACAAGTAAATGTAAATAAATCAAGGTTTTTTGTGTTACTTCCCTTCTACTTGATAATAACGAAATAAAAACTTTTTTTATCCATAATATTTCAGAAAATGCTTATTCAAACCGTTCTTGTATGAATGTTTTCTAGAGATATACATAAAATATTAATCAATAACCCGATAACCGCCATCTATAAAATCAATTCTATTTCAAATAAAAATCAGGTAATATGCGCACGAATTTCAACCCCCTGTTATGGAGTAAATGAGATATGGCAATGAATAATATTCTTGGATTATTTGCCCACTCACCATTAAAACCTTTGCAGAAACATTCCGACAAAGTGACAGAATGTTGCGATCTTTTGATTCCTTTTTTTGAAAAAACCTTCTCAAAAGATTGGGAAAATGCAGAAAGCGTGCGTTTAGAAATTTCTCAACGCGAACGTGAAGCGGATAGTCTCAAACGTGAAATTCGTTTGAAATTACCGCGTGGTTTATTCTTACCCATCGATCGTACCGATTTATTGGAATTAGTCACACAACAAGACAAACTTGCAAACTTCGCCAAAGATATTGCCGGTCGGATGATTGGTCGCCAGTTTGGTATCCCGGAAGAAATGCAAGAAGATTTTTTGAACTATGTTCGCCGTAGTTTAGATTCCATTCATCAAGCCCATTTGGTGATTGAAGAAATGGATAAATTATTAGAAACCGGCTTTAAAGGTCGTGAGTTACAGTTAGTCAACAATATGATTCAGGAATTGGATAGCATTGAAGACGATACCGATCAAATGCAAATTAAACTACGAAAAATGCTTTATACCATTGAAAGCCGTTACAATCCGATTGATGTAATGTTCTTATATAAAATTATTGAGTGGGTAGGTGTCCTTGCCGACCAAGCACAACGTGTCGGTTCACGTATTGAATTAATGTTAGCGCGTTCATAAAACTCATATACATAGGAAAAAGACTATGGAAATAATTAATCAGTATGGTACATGGTTGGTGTTGATCACCGCTGTGTTTGGATTTTTTATGGCGTTTGGTATTGGCGCCAATGATGTGTCAAATTCTATGGGAACCTCAGTAGGTTCAGGCACGATTACCGCAAAACAAGCGATTATTATCGCATTAATTTTTGAGTCAGCAGGTGCCTATCTTGCCGGTGGTGAAGTGACAGAGACCATTAAAAGTGGTGTGATTGATCCTATGCAATTTGTCGATACACCGGACATTCTCGCCCTCGGGATGATCTCCGCACTCTTTGCTTCCGGCGCATGGTTATTTATCGCAACTAAAATGGGATGGCCGGTTTCCGGCACACATACCATTATCGGTGCTATTCTCGGCTTTGCTTGTGTGACTATCGGCCCGGGCTCAGTGGATTGGTCAACCATCGGTAGCATTGTCGGAAGTTGGTTTGTTACGCCTGTGATTGCCGGGGTTTTAGCTTATGCGATTTTTGCTAGCACACAAAAACTCATCTTTGATACTGACCAACCCCTTAAAAACGCACAAAAATATGGGCCTTACTACATGGGTGTCACCATCTTTGTGCTCTGTATCGTGACAATGAAAAAAGGTTTAAAACATGTTGGATTACATCTTTCTAACGGTGAAACCTTAGCAATTTCATTGGCTATCAGCCTCGTCGGTATGATTTTCTTCCACTTCTATTTCCGTAGTAAAACCTTCGCTCAATCAGCAACAAAAGGTACATTCGGCGCCGTTGAAAAAGTATTTAGTATTTTAATGCTCCTAACCGCCTGTGCAATGGCATTCGCTCACGGTTCTAACGATGTGGCAAACGCAATCGGGCCACTTTCAGCCGTTGTCTCCATTGTTGATGAAGGGGGCAAAATCGTTTCTGGTGGTACATTAGCGTGGTGGATACTCCCATTAGGCGCATTAGGTATTGCAGTGGGATTAATTTCCATGGGGCAAAAAGTAATGGCTACGGTAGGATCAGGTATTACAGATTTAACGCCAAGTCGTGGTTTCGCGGCTCAGTTTGCTACCGCAATGACCGTAGTTGTCGCTTCCGGTACGGGTTTACCAATCTCTACCACACAAACGCTTGTCGGCGCAATTTTAGGTATCGGTTTTGCCCGCGGTATTGCCGCCTTAAACTTGACGGTAATTCGTAATATCATTAGCTCATGGATTGTTACCCTACCGGCAGGGGCTTTCTTTGCTATCGTGATTTTCTATATCTTACGGGCAATTTTTCACTAATAGGGTATGATGTAACAAATACACAAAATTAGGAATTTCAACGAAATGTAGGGATACATTATATGTATCCCTGTCAATAGTCATGAAATCAGGTTTGTGTAACAATTACATCATTCCGTACTAATAAAAAGTGTGGTGAAATTTAACCGCACTTTCCTTCTTAATTAATGTCTGTACCAAAGTGAATTAAAACAATTAAAGGATAACTATGCCAAAAATCTCCTCAATACTAACTCAATTTTTACTCTCAACTGTTTTGCTCGGCGCAGCAATCAATTCCGCCTATGCCGAAACCCAATATGTCACAGAAAATCTAAATACCTATCTTCGCCGTGGTGCCGGCGATCAATTTAAAATTGCCGGTGCGATTCAATCGGGAGAACAGGTTAATGTGCTAGAACGACAAGGTAAATACAGCCTCATTCGTGATAGCAAAAATCGTGAAGCTTGGATTTTAACCGCTGAATTAAGCAATACCCCAAGCAGCAAATTAGAAAATCCCAAATTAAAAGCACAAATTCAAGAATTAACATTAAAACTCAATCACCTAGACAATGATTGGCAACAACGTACAGTGGAAATGCAACGTCGTACCAAACAATCGGAGCAACAAAGTAGCGAATTATTAGAACAAAATTCCCAACTCAAACGCGAATTAGAGATCGTCAAAAATAAAAATCGTGACCTTGAAGCCATGCTTGATGTCGGAAAACGTGAAATCGCTATCCAATGGTTTATTTATGGCGGTTCTGTGCTTGGTGTAGGCTTATTACTCGGCCTAATTATCCCTCATATTTTACCAAGACGTAAACGTCGTGACGGTTGGGCATAATTTGATAGCACCGAGCACAAGTTCGGTGCTTCTTTTTGAGGAAAATCAATGAAAATCTATTTAGTTGGCGGTGCGGTTCGAGATCAATTACTCGGTTTACCGGTAAAAGATCGCGATTGGGTGATTGTGGGCGCTACCCCCGACCACTTATTGACACAAGGCTATCAACAAGTTGGTAAAGACTTCCCTGTTTTTCTCAATCCCAAAACTAAAGAGGAATATGCTCTTGCTCGAACAGAACGAAAATCAGGCAATGGTTATACCGGATTCATCTGTGATTTTTCAGAAAATATCACGCTAGAACAAGATCTTATTCGCCGAGATCTCACCATTAATGCTATGGCACAGGATAAACAAGGCAATCTTCACGATCCCTATCATGGTAAACAGGATTTAGAGAAACGGATCTTGCGTCATATTTCTCCGGCATTTGCAGAAGATCCTTTACGGGTTTTACGTGTCGCCCGTTTCGCCGCACGTTTCCATCAGTTGGGATTTAAAATTGCACCGGAAACCCTCCGATTGATGAAAAATCTGACACAAAGTGGCGAACTATCACATTTAACGGCAGAACGTGTTTGGCTTGAAACAGAAAAGGCATTAAATGAAAAGCACCCTGAAATTTATTTTGACGTGCTACATCAAATTGATGCTTTGACAATCCTTTTCCCTGAACTTAATGCCCTTTACGGCATACCCAATCCACCACAACATCATCCGGAAATTGATAGCTTTGTACATACAATGTTAGTGTTGCAACAAGCGGTAAAACTCACAGAAAATAATCCTGAACTCAATCAAAGTGCGGTTCGTTTTGCAGCTGTTTGTCATGATCTGGGCAAAGCCCTCACGCCCAAAGAAATCCTTCCTCATCATTATGGACATGAATCAGCAGGCATAAAACCAACCCGCAGCCTTTGTAAACGGTTAAAAGTACCCAATTACTATCAAGAACTTGCTGAACTCACTTGTGAATATCACACTCATATTCACAAAGCCTTTGAACTTCGTCCGGAAACGCTGATGAAACTGTTTAACCGTTTTGATGTATGGCGAAAACCGCAACGTTTCCAAGAATTCCTGTTAGTTTGCCTTGCCGATACAAGAGGGAGAACCGGTTTTGAAATGCGGGAATACCCACAACGGGATTATATCAACGCCTTATTAAAAGCGTCTGAAAAAGTGGATGTACAACAAGTGATTGCAGACGGATTTGAAAAACAAGGGATTCGGGATGAATTAAATCGTCGTCGAATCGACGTAATCAGAGAGATGAAAAAAGCCTATCAAACTCAATAAAAACAGGCTTTACTAAATAGAGATGAGCTCTTACAATAGCCACAATTTTTTGACTAAACATAATCTATGAAATCATTAAAATTTTTAACCGCACTTTTTATCACAACGATTCTAACTGCCTGCACATTAGATGCTGAACGCCCCACCAATGTGCAGTACCTTGATAAAACTGATGTGACATGGCAACAACATTTGCAAAAAATAGAAAAAATCCAACAATATCGTGCCAAGGGGCAAATTGGTTATATTAGCCCAACAGAACGTTTTTCCAGTCGTTTTGAATGGCAATATCAAAATCCACAATCCTATACACTCAAACTCTATTCTTTAATTAGCAAATCTACATTATTAATTGAAATGAATGCAAAAGGAATGACGATTTCGGATAACAATGGCAATCGACAATCCGCACGCAATGCAAAATTATTGTTACAAGAAATGATCGGTATGGATATTCCCTTAGAACATCTCGCTTATTGGCTGAAAGGACAACCTGCCGCCAATGCCGATTATAAAGTCGGGATGAATCATCGACTTGGTGCATTTAGCTATCCCCTTGAGGGTTCGATTTGGACAGCGGATTATTTAACTTATCATGCTGAAAATTCCATGCCGGAAAATATTTTACTAAAAAACCAAAACACCGCTCAAACTCTAAAAATTCGCGTGGACGAGTGGATATTTTAATGAAAACATATCAATTTTCGACCGCACTTTCTTCACAACCTTTACTTGGAAAACCTCAACGTTTTCCAAGTCCAGCAAAGCTTAATTTATTCCTTTACATCAACGCTAAACTCCCAAACGGTTATCACGAACTGCAAACTCTATTCCAATTTCTTGATTTCGGCGATTGGCTTGAAATTGAAGTTTGTGAACAACATAGCGACATTATTATCACACCGGATATTCCCCATTTAAAACCCGAAGATAATTTAATTTACCGAGCAGCAAAACGTTTACAAGAAGAAGCTAACATCACAAAGGGTGCCAGCATTCATCTAGATAAAATTCTTCCTATTGGAGGCGGTGTCGGTGGCGGTTCTTCCAATGCAGCAACCACACTGGTTGCCTTAAATTATCTTTGGGGTGCCAATTTATCTCTTGATAAACTGGCTGAAATAGGATTGAACTTGGGGGCGGATGTGCCTATTTTTGTACATGGTCACGCTGCTTTTGCTGAAGGTGTAGGCGAAAAAATCACTTACTGCTCCCCTGCCGAAAAATGGTTTGTAATATTAAAACCGGAAAGTTCAATTTCTACCGCTGTAATTTTCAGTGATCCTAATTTACCGCGCAACACACCTAAAAGAACTTTAGACAGCCTACTCCATTCGCCCTACGAAAACGATTGCCAAAAAATTGTGCTAAATCACTATTCAGACGTTGAAAAAGCCCTGAACTGGTTGCTACAATATGCGCCGGCAAGATTAACTGGAACCGGTGCTTGCGTATTCGCTGAATTTGATAACGAAGCAGATGCTCAAGCATGCTTTCAACAAAAACCAAAAGAACTATTCGGTTTTGTTGCGAAAGGACTCAATGTTTCGCCGTTACATCAACTGTTGAAACACTACAATCTCCCTTACTCATCTACAATTTAACCTGAGGTCATAACAAAATGCCAGACATTAAACTCTTCGCGGGTAATGCAACACCTGAACTTGCAAAACGTATTTCAGAACGTTTATACATTTCTCTTGGCGATGCGACAGTCGGTCGTTTCAGCGATGGTGAAATTCAAGTTCAAATCAATGAAAATGTACGGGGGGCAGATGTATTTATCATCCAATCAACCTGTGCGCCAACCAACGATAATTTAATGGAATTAATCGTGATGGTGGATGCTTTACGCCGTGCTTCTGCTGGCCGTATCACTGCTGTGATTCCTTATTTCGGTTATGCACGTCAAGATCGTCGTGTACGTTCAGCCCGTGTACCTATCACCGCTAAAGTGGTGGCAGATATGCTTTCCACGGTGGGAATCGACCGAGTCCTCACCTGCGATTTACACGCAGAACAAATCCAAGGTTTCTTTGATGTGCCGGTTGATAACGTGTTCGGCTCACCGGTGCTGATTCACGATATTTTGAAAAAGACCGATCTTGAAAATCCAATTGTCGTTTCTCCGGATATCGGTGGTGTGGTACGTGCCCGTGCGGTAGCGAAATTATTAAACGATACCGATATGGCAATTATTGATAAACGTCGTCCTCATGCAAATGTCGCACAAGTTATGCATATTATTGGGGATGTTGCAGGACGTGATTGTATTCTTGTAGATGATATGATTGATACCGGCGGTACATTATGCAAAGCGGCGGAAGCCCTCAAAGAACGTGGTGCAAAACGCGTATTTGCTTATGCAACCCATGCTGTTTTCTCCGGCTCGGCTGCGAAAAATTTGGCAAGTGACGCTATTGATGAAATTGTGGTTACCGATACTATTCCACTTTCAGCCGAAATGAAAGCCCTTGGAAAAGTGCGTATTCTCACCCTATCTTCAATGCTTGCCGAGGCTATTCGTCGTATCAGCAACGAAGAATCCATCTCTGCAATGTTTAGTTAATAATCTATCAATGGAAGTGCGGTCAAAATTGACCGCACTTTTCGTTTTCACCTCTGTCCCAAACTTGACCGACATCACAAAATAATAAAATCACAGTTGAGATTTTTTCTTATTATAGGATAATACTCAGAAATAAGAATGAATTGCATTTGGAGATTTCAATGTTGCGTATTGTGCGTTGTGGCGCAGTATTATTTACTTTTTTCTTTTCTCAACTCGTTTTAGCACAAGATAACTATCAACAATGGGTGGCGGATATTACAACACGGTTAGACAAAACAACCGCACTCCTTCAACAAAATAATCCTGATGATGCTCGTACTGAAGTTCAGATGGCGTATTTTGAAGTCTTTGAAAATTTAGAAGGCCCGATTCGTATTAATTTTTCCGCTCAAAAAAGCTATCAAATGGAATCCACCTTTGGCGAAATTCGTAAAATGATTGGAGAAGGTAAGTCCCTAGATGAAATTCAAGCCAAAATTAACGGGTTAAAACAGGCGTTACAGGAGGTATTACCCGCCCTAGCAGAAGGTCATCAACTTAATGCAGACGGACAACACAGCGTCTATCAAAATGATCAGATTTTGCCTTACTGGCAACAAAGTTTTAAAACCATTGATGATTTAGTAGCGCAAGCCATTGAGGCTTATGAACAAGGCAATTTCGCCAAAGCTAAACAATCCTTTCAGCAAGCACAATATGACGGCTATAAAAATTCAGAAATGGAAATGGCGGTACGCACTCATCGTTCTTCCGAACAATCCGCCGCCATCAATCAACAATTCTACAATTTAATTCGTTTAAGCGAACAAACGGATCAAATGACGGAAATCGCCTATCAAAGTACGAACCTTCTACAAGATATTGAGGAATTATTGCCAGCGTTACCAACCACCCGTGAAGAACAAAATCAACAAGATAATACGGCACAATCAGCGGAAAATATACAACAAGATTGGCAAAAAATTGCTGATCAAGTCAATCAAGGTATTCAACAAGCTATTTCACTTTATGAAAAAGGTGAACAGAAAAAAGCTATTCTTGCCGTGCAAGATACCTATTTTGATGTGTTTGAAAACAGTGGAATGGAAAATAAAATCGGCTCTCGTGATAGTAATTTCAAAGCGGAAATTGAAGGCTATTTCACACGAATGGTCAGCTTAATGAAAGCCAATCAAGGAGACAAATTACCACCCCAAGCAGAGGGCTTAGCCCAAAATTTATCCAAAGCCGTTGGAATGTTGCAAGGCGGAGAACAAAGTGATTGGTCATTATTCTTATACAGTCTGTTAATCATTCTACGTGAAGGCTTGGAAGCCTTACTCATTGTCGCTGCTATTGTGGCATACCTCGTCAAAAATAATCATCAAGACAAATTGCCGATAATTCGCCAGTCTATCTATGCCGCCTTGGGCGCAAGTGTTGTCACCGCCTTTATTTTCCAACTTATTTTTGAAAATTCCGGTCAAAACAGGGAGCTGTTAGAAGGTTTTACAATGATGATTGCCGTTGTGATGCTTTTTATGATGAGTTACTGGCTGCTTTCCAAAGTCGAAGCGCAAAATTGGAAGCGTTATTTAGAAGGCAAACTTTCTACGGCATTAACCGCTGGCTCTTTAGCCGGTTTATGGCTCACCAGCTTTTTAGCAGTTTATCGCGAAGGGGCGGAAACCGTCTTGTTCTATTACGCTTTGGCAAGTGATGCCAAAAGTGCGGTCGGTTTAGCTTATCTTTTTGCCGGGTTCCTCATCGGTGTATTGCTACTGGCAATTTGCTATTTCATTATGCGTTATAGCGTGGTAAAACTTCCCCTTAAACCATTTTTTATGTTCACCGGCACATTTCTGTATGCGATGGCATTTGTCTTTGCCGGCAAATCGGTCTTGGAACTAATTGAAGGGAAATTATTTGAGCCAACATTAATGAACGGCATACCGGAAATTTCGTGGTTGGGTATTTACCCTTATCTAGAAACCCTCATTCCACAAGGCATTTTAATCATCGCTGCTCTTTTTGCTTTAGTAGTTATGAAATACCAAAGTAAAAAATCAGCATAATCTTTAATCTCAGGAGATCTAATATGAAAAAAGTACTGATTGCGACCGCACTTACCGCCGGTTTATTTGCCGCAAGCGCACAAGCCTTTACCGAATATCCAATCGGCGAAGCCGTGACAATGAATGATATGGAAATTGCTGCCGTTTATCTGAAACCCATTGATATGGAACCTCGTGGCATGGGCTTACCAGCTGCAAAATCCGACATTCACTTAGAAGCGGATATCCACGCAGTGAAAGGGAATAAAAACGGATTTGGTGACGGCGAATGGATGCCTTATCTTACTATCAATTACACCTTAGTTAATACCGATACGGGCGAAAAACAAGAAGGGACATTTATGCCAATGGTTGCCGGTGACGGCCCACATTATGGTGCAAACGTAAAAATGATGGGTGTGGGTAACTACAAATTAACCTATCATATTGATCCACCATCAAAAGCAGGTTTACACCGTCACACAGATAGTGAAACCGGCGTAGGTCGTTGGTGGAAACCTTTCGATGTGAATTATGAATTCAAATTCACAGGGATTAAATAATCCTTTGCAACGTGCGTGAATAGTTTATATTCACGCACAAATCTATGCTTCATAGATATTTAACAAAATAATATGTTGTGCCAACATATTTTATCACGATGATATTTTTTAACTTATGACTTACTTTTTCGTTTTTCTGCTTCAATCGCTCTTACCTATTTCAATTTTACTCGGCGCCTCTTGGGCAATAAAACCCGCTGTACCCTCTGTAAAAACGAGCATTTGGCTGAGTCTTTTTGGATTAATAAGCGGTGTTATACTGCGTCTTGGGCTGCCAAATAGCCAAGTAGCCAATCTTGTTCTTACCATTATTTTTATAATCTCCTTCTTACTTTTTGCCCTCAGTCAATGGACAAATTCAACCAAACTAGCCCTTTGTTGGCAATTTATCTTAATGCTGATTGCAGGTGCGACTTGGGCAAAAGATCCCAATATCACCGCGCTTACCAATACGGATATTATTAATACCGATTTTATTTTGAATCTCAGTGCGGTTATTTTTGGTGTCATTTTATCTTTTGCCGTATCAACATGGCTCTACTTCTTACTTAAACAACAGCAAAAAACAAAAGGAAAATCCACCGCACTTTTTTCGCTGAGTTTTATGCTTTGGTTCGCCTTAGTGATACCACTGGCGGGCGAATTATTACTTATTTTCATGAAATTACAGCTCATTGAGCTCACCAAAGTGCGGTTAAGTTTTGCCGCAAAATCAGGGGCTGTCACGACTTGGCTTAATGTTATCTGCCTTGCGGTTATGTTCATAAACCTAAGCATTTTCATCTTTCAAACTCATGTTAAACGGACTTTCCAAGCCAAAATTGAACAAGATCCCATAGAAAAACGCAAAAAATTGGCATTAGCGCAAGTATCAAAACGTCTTATCTATTGGGGGACATTGGCGATGATACTCATCGCAACGGCTCAGATTTATTGGGAACAAGTTGCTTCACGCCCACCACAGCTGTCCGAAGCCATTCCTGTTACACTCGATCAAGCCCAGCAAGTACGTATTCCTATTGAGCAAGTGAAAGACGGAAAACTCCATCGTTTTGTCTGGATTGCTGATGACGGCAAAGCCGTACGCTTTTTTATTATTAATCGTCAACCGAATAAACTCAGTCTTGCCGCCGTCTTTGATGCCTGTTTATTATGCGGTGATCAAGGCTATGTAATGCAGGGAAATCAGGTAGTCTGTGTGGGCTGTGGCGTACATATGTTCATTCCGTCTATTGGCAAACCGGGGGGATGTAATCCCGTACCGATTGAAGATTGGCAACAAACAGAAAATGAGCTTATTATTCGCCGCGCGTCATTGGAAGACGGGCTTAATTTATTCAGCACTATCGTAGAAATCGAGGTGCAAGATCCGATTAGTGGCAAAAAATTAAAAAACACCCAAACGGAACATAAATACAGCTTTGAGAACCGTACTTATTTCTTTGAAAATGAAGAAAATCTTGAACTGTTCCGCAATAACCCTGAAAAATACCTCAGCAATGAAAATGGAGAAGAGGAATAACAATGTTAGTGAGAATGTTATTTCAATCTTGGCGTTTTGGTATTAAGCGAAAATTATTAGCCATTGTCACCATTTTCTTAGCAGCCGGTTTAGTCTCCGCCTTACTCGCCGTTTCTATAGATATTGGCGATAAAATGGCAAAAGAACTAAAATCTTACGGCGCGAATATTTTGATTGAACCGGCAAGTAATGCTGCCTTACCGGATGAACTCAATACGAATATCGCCCTTTCCGGTCAAGATTTTATTGATGAAAAAGAGCTGCCAAACATTAAAGATATTTTCTGGCGTAATAATATTGTCGGCTTTGCCCCTCAATTAACGGCAACTGTTAATGTAATAAAAACAGCAGAAAAATCGACCGCACTTTCGGACTCCGTTTCAATTCTAGGCACCTTTTTCGATCACAACATTGCGATTCCCGATGAAGAAGATTATCACACCGGGCAACGTATTATCAGCCCCTATTGGCAGGTGCAAGGCAACTGGGTAAATGATGAAAATGACAATTTCGGTGAAATCATTCCTGTTCTTGTAGGCACGCAGCTTGCCAAAATGAACGACTGGAAAATTGGCGATACACTTCATTTAAGCTATCAAGAAAAAGAGTTTTCCGCTCAACGTGCAGTCAAAATTCAAGGTATTTTAACCACAGGCGGAACGGAAGATAATCAGCTTATTATGCCGTTAAGTGCAGCCCAAGCCCTACTGGGTTTGGAAGGAAAAGTCCAATCGGTGAAAGTGTCCGCCCTCACCGTACCGGAAAATACCCTCTCCCGTAAAGCGCGCGCCAATACCGATGCCCTTGATGCGGAAGAGTATGACCGTTGGTACTGCACCGCCTATGTCTCTTCGATCTCCCATCAACTGGAAGAAGCCATTTCCGGTGCGATTGTGCGTCCTATCTGGCAAGTTGCCGCCTCCGAGGGTGTGGTCATCAGCAAAATTCAGTTATTACTCTCAGTCGTCACGCTTGCGGCATTAATTGCAGCGGCAATGGGCATAGCCTCGCTGATGAGTTCCAGCATCATTGAACGAAGCAAAGAAATCGGTTTAATGAAAGCCTTGGGCGCTTACCAATGGCAGATCGTTCTGCTGTTTTATTGCGAAGCCGTATTAAGTGCATTGATTGGCGGTATCTTGGGATGTTTAGCCGGTTGGGGCTTGGCAAAATTTATTGGTTTCACACTCTTTGGCGTACCGCTCAGTTTTGCTTGGATCGTGATCCCTTGCGTACTGGTACTGTCAATATTGATTGCCCTTATAGGTACTTGGTTCCCAGCTCATCGTATTGCCAAACTTTATCCCGTTGAGGTGCTTTATGGCAGATAATAACAATATGTTTTGGCGATTAATTTTCCGTGCACTGCGTCTGCGTGTACAACGGGTAATGATTATTTTCACTGCCTTAACGGTGGGAGCAGGCATTGTTACCGCCATGGCGGCCGTTTATTTCGATATCAACACCAAAATGAGCCAAGAACTTCGTACCTTTGGTGCCAATTTCTATATCGGTTCGACAAAAGGCGAGATGATTTCTGTGAGTCAAATTGATGATATTTTACAACAAGCGCCACAGGGATTAATCACCGCCGCCAGCCCCTATCTTTACGGCGTAACACGCAGTGAATTGGAAAAAATCGTTATTGTGGGCGTTCGATTTGAAGATATGCGGGTTTTAGCCCCTTATTGGCAAATTAGTGGTTCTGCCATTAATGTGAATTTTGATGATCGCAATGCCATGATTGGTAAAACTCTTGCCGAACGTCTCAATTTAAAAATCGGCGATAAACTACAACTGTCAAAAAATGCGGTAGAAAAACATCAATTCACCATTAAAGCCATTGTAGAAGCCGGTGATGCCACAGATAATATGCTCATCGTCAATCTTGATTTTGCGCAGAATTGGTTGGAAAAAGAAGGGCTTGCTAACAATGCGCTACTCAATGTCAGAAATGAACTGGGTCAGGTCGATCAGTTTGCAGAAAATATTATGCAACAATATCAAGATCTCACTGCCCGCCCGATCCGTAAAGTTTCCGCCTCGGAAGGGCAAATTTTAGATAAAATCAAAGGGCTAATGGGACTCATATCTTTAGTGATTTTAGTGTTGGCTACACTTTGTGTGAACACCACCTTGATCGCGATTGTCGGCGAACGTGCCAAAGAATTTGCCCTACAAAAAGCATTAGGGGCAAAACAGTCGGATATTATTAAGCAAATCTGTACAGAAATTCTTATTATTGCCGTTTGTGCCATTTTAGTCGGGTTAATATTTGGTTATTTACTCGCTCAGATTTTAGGCTTAACGGTCTTTAAATCTTACATTGATATGCGTTTACCTGTCTTCCCTATCACTATTATGCTCTCCTTGTTGGTCGCATTTATCGCCGTTATCCTACCAACACGTCGTGCATTAAGTATTCAGACAGCGAATGTATTAAAAGGTGAATAAATCTAAGGCATGGGTTGAGAAAAAATCGCCTAACAAAATGAAAGAGAAAACTATGACTCAATTTGTTATCGAAACAAAACATTTATATAAACGCTTCGGTCAAGTGACCGCACTTGAAGATATTAATATTCAAATTAAACAGGGCGAATTTGTTGCTATTATGGGCGCCTCCGGCTCAGGTAAAACGACCTTGATGAACATTCTCACCGGTCTGGATACCGCCAGTGAAGGAAACGTTATTTTAGCCGGTATTGATGCCGCTCAATTAGATGAAATAGGTCGTCAACGTTTTCGTGCGGAGAAAATCGGCTTGGTGTTCCAACAATTCCATTTAATTCCCTATTTAACCGCCCTTGAAAATGTGATGCTCGCCCAACATTATCACAGTGTCATTGACGAAGCGGCGGCAAAAGCGGTGTTAGAACAAGTAGGATTAGGACATCGTATGGATCACCGACCAAGCCAACTTTCCGGCGGCGAACAGCAACGCGTTTGCATTGCCCGTGCCCTTGTCAATCAGCCTCCTGTTATTTTTGCCGATGAACCCACCGGTAATTTGGACGAAAAAAATGAGGCATTAATCTTAGACTTATTACAAGAATTAAACCGCCAAGGGAGAACCATTGTCATGGTGACCCATAATCCGGAACTGGGCGAACTCACTGATCGTACCATTTATCTTCAACACGGTAAGTTTTTACGGGAAGAACGAAATGAACATTAAACTTTTACTCAAATCACTCTGCTTAAGTGCGGTCATTTTCAGCACCGTTTCTTGTAAAGAAGAAAAAGCAACTCTCGGTAACGCTGCACCGGAACTTGCCGCCTATGATCTACAAGGTAAGCAAGTAAACTTAAAAGATTGGCAAGGCACCCGATTACTCACCTTTTGGTCGGAAACCTGCGGTCATTGTATGGCGGAACTAAAAACATTCGAGCAGCTTAATGAAGCCTATCCAAATAAAGTCCAACTCATCGCCATCAATGTTGATGGTGAAAATATGGACACCAATGCCGTAGTTGCCAAACATCAACTCACCCAATCGGTGATTAAAGATCAAATGAAAATCACCGCCGAGCGATATCAATTAGTGGGTACGCCGACTTCTTTTATCATTGATGATAAAGGCTATATTCAAGCTAAATTTGAAGGTAAAATTCCACAGGAAGAATTGGATAAATTATTCAAAAAATAACAGTTAAAAGGATCATCAATGAAAGGGCTTCATTTATTTCTCGTAGGCTTGCTCTGTATTACTTTTTTTGCTCAAGCCGAGACCGCTAATCATCCGGTTTTCATCAAAGCAGAAAAAATTTACAAACGCTCCTGCGCCACTTGTCACGGGAAAAAAGGCGAGAAAGCGGCAATGGGCGAATCGAAAATCATCAATCAATTAAAAACAGAGGAAATTTCAACCGCACTTTTTGAGCGTAAAAAGGGAAATATTATCGGCGCCGGCAATCCGGCAAAACAGCGTTTAACCGAAGAAGAAATCAAAGGCTTATCTGAGTTTGTCCCTACACTAAAATAAATTTCTTGAAAATTTTTTAAACTAATCTGAAAATAAACAGTCTCAGGGATTCGTGGATTTTATTATCCAAGAAATACTTTTTAATCTTCAACTTAAAGGATTATTTTTTATGAACAAATTAGCAAAAATTACTGCAACTGCGTTATTTGCTTTATTTTTAACTGCTTGTGATAAGGCAGACAAAACGGCAGATACCCCTAAACCGGCTGAAACAACAGCACCGGCGATGAGTGTGGAAGCGCAAGAAAAAGCAGATTACGAAAAATTAATTGCCTGGAACCAAGAACAAGGTGCAGTACAAGCTCAAAATCAGCAAAAACTGCAACAGGAATTAAATGCTGCCGCTGAAACGAAAGATGAAAATAAAGCCAAAGCCGCCATTGAAGCGTTTAATAAAAATGTTCAAGCCAGCATTGCGAGTTTAGATGCGCTTGATGTGAAATCTGATTTAATTGGCAACGCAAAAAATCAAACCAAAGAAGTATTGACACTTGCGAGCCAATTATTGGTTGCTCAAGCAAACGTGAAAACCGAAGCGGATCAAAAAGCCTACGCTGAAAAAGCGGTGGAATTGCAAAACAAAATGCAATCTTTAGCGGAACTTGGCGCACAAATTGAAGCTAAATTTAATCCAGCTCCTGTTCAACCAGATGCCTCTAGCACAGAAGCACCGGCTGCAAAATAATCTTACTTACTCAGGTAACGAAAATTAATTTTCTCACGCATTCTACCGACAGTATTTTAAATTCCAACTTACATTACTGTCGGTCTAATATTGAAGTCATTCTTTGTTTATTCAATAAATCATATGAGTTTCTAAATATGCCAAATGGTGTTTTCCGATTCATTCGAATATAACTCATCCGGCACATTGTTTTCCCTCATGTTTTTGTTTATACTCTCAGCGCTTTAACAGCATATTCATTTATATATCGCAAGTTTGTGTATAGGAAATGAACAAATCTGATTGGATCCTCAATTCTATTTTTCATCATATACCTTTGCTTGCAAATCATTAACTTTCTTAAGGATTTAAGAACTTATGTTAGAGATTTGGCAACAATTCAAACAAAACTATCTTATTAAATATTGGAATCCTGTCGCAGCCGTGATCGCAGCAGGTTTACTTTCAGCCTATTATTTCGGTATAACAGGTACTTACTGGGCGGTAACGGGAGAATTCACTCGCTGGGGTGGACACGCCTTACAAGCCCTAGGAGTAGATGTGAGCGAATGGAGCTATTATAAAATTATCGGAATGGAAGGAACCATTTTTAGCCGTATTGACGGTGTGATGATTCTAGGAATGTTCGCCGGCTGTATTTCCGCTGCGCTATGGGCAAATAACGTAAAATGGCGCAATCAACCCCATAAACGCCGTATTGTTCAAGCCCTAATCGGCGGTGCATTAGCCGGCTTCGGTGCACGTCTTGCCATGGGCTGTAACCTTGCCTCACTTTTCACCGGTATTCCTCAATTTTCTGTTCATGCTTGGTTCTTCACTATCGCCACAGCAATTGGCACTTATTTTGGCGTAAAATTCACCTTACTCCCAATATTTCGTGTCAAACTAGAACTCAAGAAAGGGGCAACAAAATTAAAAGAAACCGATCCCAAGCAAGCTTCCCGCCGTTTTTGGATAGGTATGGTGATTTTCTTTGCCTATCTCATCGCCTCACTTTATGTAATGACCCACTCCATAAAATTAGGTTTCGCTATGTTTTGCGGCTTAGCATTCGGTTTATTAATTGAACGCGCACAAATTTGCTTTACCTCCGCTTTCCGTGATTTATGGGTAACCGGCCGTGCTTATATGGCAAAAGCGATTATTTTCGGCATTATGGTGGGAACAATTGGTGTTTTCTCTTATATCCAATTAGGGGTTTCACCCAAAATCATGTGGGCTGGCCCAAATGCGATTATCGGTGGATTATTATTCGGCTTTGGTATTGTACTAGCCGGCGGCTGCGAAACCGGTTGGATGTATCGTTCAATGGAAGGGCAAGTTCACTTTATGTGGGTAGGGCTAGGCAATGTCATCGGTTCCACTTATCTTGCCTATGCTTGGGATGACATAGCCCTTGCTCTTGCCTTAGATTACGAAAAATTGAACCTACTTAAATCTTTCGGCCCGGTAGGCGGATTATTAGTAAACTATGCTCTATTGATCCTTTGCTTAATTGCCGTGGTTTGGTGGGAACGCCGTTTCCTCGCAAAAGCCAAGGCAAAAATTGCAGCAACGACACAACCATCTTGTGGTTGTTAATTCTTATTCATTCATCAACAAAAGGAATTATTATGGCATTTACCGTTGTTCAAAAATTAGATAAAGATCCGAAAGACATCACTCCGGATTACACCCTTGACACCTTAGGCGAGCCTTGCCCTTATCCGGCAATTGTGATGCTTGAAACCATGCCACAATTACAAAAAGGCGAGATTCTGGAATTATTAAGTGATTGTGCCCAATCCATCAACAATATTCCGGTGGATACCAAAAACCATGGTTATACACTCCTTAGCGTTGAACAAGATGGCACAAAGTTGAGATATTTAATTCAGAGATAATAAATTCCCGAAACATAAAAAGTGCGGTCAAAATCGACCGCACTTTCGTTATCTATAACTTTTTAAACTCCAATAACATCGCACTTTGCGGATCTAACACCGGAATGGTTAAACCTGCATTTGCAAGCCATTCAGTGCGGATAGTGACGGTTTTACTATCAAAACAATCACGCAACCATTGTGGGAAAACTTTCATTAAATGTCCCGCTTTTCCCTCACGAATATAATCGGGAATCGCGAGCACATTTACTTGATAAGTTGCATTACCTTGCAAATATGGTAAGCGAAGTTTACCCATCTGTTTGTAATCCGGCATATCAAGTTGGCTTACAAGGACTACGGCTTGTGATTTATCTTTTGCCACCACACCATGAATTAGGGTCTTATCATCATGATAATCAAGACGGAATCCATCACCACTATGTAGTAATGGGCGAAGCTGCTTATGTAAAGCGATATATTTCGCAAAACCGGCTCGTTCTTCCTGGCTTTCTTTCACCGGATCAAGCTCTACCCCCATATGCCCAAATAATGCCGTCAAACCACGATAATCAATAGAAAAACGGCGATGCGTCGTTTGGCAAGGCGAACCGCCAATGTGTGCCCCCATGACTTCAGGTGGATAAAAATAGCTCATACCACGGTGAATCTGTTGGCGGGTGTAAGCGTCAATGTTATCCGATGACCAAAAACGTTGTGAACGTTTTAAGATTTCATAGTCAATACGTGCCCCACCCGATGAACAACTTTCGATTTCAACGTGTGGATAGCGTTTTTGTAATTCATCAAATAAACGATAAGCGGCTTTGGTTTGCGCCACCACTGCGGCTTGACCTTCGCTCCCCGGTTGAACAAGACGGCGGTTGTGATCCCATTTGATGTAATCAATCTCGTGATTACCAAGTAACCAATCCATACGCTCTAACAAATAATCAAAGACTTCCTGTTTAGTGAGATCCAATACATATTGATGGCGTTCTTCCGGTTGCTCATACCCCTCTAATTGTAATAACCAATCCGGATGTGCTTGGTAAAGTTTGGTCGGTTTGTTGATCATTTCCAATTCCACCCAAATACCAAATTGCATACCGAGTTTTTTCACGGCATTAATGACTTCATTTAAACCGTTCGGATATTTTTCTTCGTCTAGATACCAATCGCCTAAACCTCCGAAATCATCATTGCGCCCAATAAACCAACCATCATCAATGATGAAACGCTCCACGCCCATTTCCGCCGCTTTCTCCGCCATTGCAATAATATGTTTTGGATGGTGATCAAAAGTTACACCTTCCCAGATATTCAAATGTACCGGACGAACAGGATTAGAAAAATGTAAAATATGTTGGCGAACGTGATCGTGAAATTGGCGGGACATCCCGTTTAGTCCTTCATCCGAATACACGGCATAGAGCCAAGGCGTGCTATGGCTTTCACCTTGTTTAAGCTGAATTTCTCCCGGAAAATAAAGATTTTCCAATTGAGCGAAACGGCGACCATCGATCAATACATCGGCGCGAATACGATGATTTCCCGACCAAGCAAGATGGAATCCCCATACTTTCCCCTGCTGTTGATTAAAGTGTGGTGTTCCCAAAATCAGATTCGGCGCGTATTCATGGGAGGTACGTCCGTGACGATTTTCTTGGGTAAAGGCACCATGTTTGAGTGAAATACGATTCTCGTGTAATTCGCGACACCAGCGACCATAGAAACTGAGTACTTCATCAGCATATTCAGGCACCGGTAAGGTAACGGCGAAGCGGTTTAAGGTAAATTCACCTTCCCCTAAGTTGGTTAAGATATGACGGAATTTAAACACGCCATTTTCATCGGTTTCAATCTCTGCTTTAAAGCCTAGTTTTGCAATGCGATCTTCCATTTCCAACACTAAAGAGCGGTCGGTTTTTGTGATCTTTTTAGTAATAAACACCGGCGCCCAATCATAACCATTACGATGCCCTTCTATACCTGAAACACCGAAATAACCCCTGCCATTTTCTGCCGCTAGAGTAATAGGAATATCCACATCAAGACTACCGTTTGCTACACCACGTTCAATGGTTATTAGATCGGATTCGGTAATTTCATTCAATTCAAGGCGTTTGCCAAAATAGAGGATCTCCGCCGGTTCTGTACGTAAAATCAAGTCTGTGTCTTTGCTTTGTAAGCGAACGAATTGTGAACACATAAAATGCACCTCTTAGTATTTTGTTTCAACTTTGCGATATTTGTCTAACAAGGTGATATTGACTTTAGCGAGTAAGTCACCGTGCAGTTTGTAATAACGGAAATAGACGAATAATTTAATGAGATAGAAGAAAATTGGTAACCCTATCATAATCACTTTCATATAAAACAAGGTTGATTCGCTTTGAGCTTCATTCGGCACATAATCAATTGCCGTCAATAACACACCGATTAAGAAAGCGGAAACAGCAGAGCCGGCTTTCACCACCATGGTTTGTACGGCATAGGCAATACTTTCAGAACGGATACCGAGTTTGAACTCGCCGTAATCTACGGTATCCGCCACCATAATCACTTGTAATGTCCAGAACAATGCACTACCGATTTGCATAAAAATACCGGCAAGGATAATCAAGAAAATACTGTGATAATTAGCAAGACCGGTATAAGCCAAAATAGCACAACTAATAATGGAGCTGACTGAAATGGTGATCCATAAAGTTCGGCGTGAGAAAAATTTTGCCAAACGGGCGAATAAAATTATGATGGCGAGATTCGCAATGCCTGCATAAGACATATAGTATGGGAACATTTCTTTATCACCTACCACATAGGTGAAATAATAAATAGCGAAGCCTGAAATTATATTACCTGCGATGTTGTAGCAAAGTGCCATGATAAGCAAACTTGAAAGTTGATCGTTGCGTGGAATAAGCGATACCAACGTTTTAAGCGGGACTTTTTCCTGTGAACCGGCATCTTCAATGTTATCGGAAGAATATTTTTCTTTGACATTAATGAGGGTAATAATCGTTGAAGCTACGAAGAAGGCAATAATCACTAACGTGAACATTCTAAAACCAAAACCTTTGTCATCTCCCCCAACGGCATCCACAAACGGCATACACACACCGGCAGTCACAAAACCGGCAAGGCTGGCAAAGAAACGCGGATAAGGTACAAGTTCTTCACGTTCCCGCTGATCGAGGGTTAAAGTCGGTGTAAGAGACCAAAACGGAATATCCATCAGGGTATATGTCATCCCCCAAAGAATATAGGTAACCGCAATGTAAACAACAAGTGCCGTTCCAGAGAAATAGTCCGCGCAAAAAAGAGAAAAAAGTGAAATAGAGTTGTTGCCGCTCACGAATTTTGGGAAACTTGACCACTAAGAATGGGAAATTTAAAGCCTTGTAAATTTCTCATTTTTAGTGGTTAAAATTCACTAAAAATGAGAAACAAAAACGCCCTTTAAATCATCATTAAAGGGCGTTTAAATTTTAAAGACTAAAACTTATAAACCAAATTGTCCTCATATTTGCCGTTGTGGCTCGTTCTTGTCTGTAACGTTATTCGTTCATAATCTTCAAATGCCTGCCAGTTTTGCCATTTATCCTCAATCATTGCATCAATAAATCGGGTAAACTCGCTTTTCGTTGAGCTAAAAAAGAGATACGGTGGGCGGGTCAGATGTATTAACCACAAGAAGTCAATCAAGTCAAAATAAGCCGCTTGCTTATAGCTTTCTTGCTTTGTGCAAAGATACGGTGGATCTAACACAAACAGAGCTTTCGGATTATCTGAATACTTAGGAAGTAGTGTATGAAATGATTCTCTAATCACCTCCACGCCGTCTAAATAACCGTCAGCCTTTGGATAATCACTTTGCCGAATGCGGTACCAAAAGTCTTTACTAAATAGCTCATCCAGTGTGCTGACTTGATTGCCGCTAAACAACAACCAACTTGATAGGCTATTTAAGTCTTTATAGCCCTCAAAATCTTGAATGATTTTGATGCATTCTGCTTTCACTTCCTTAGGCATTCGCTTATTTTTAGGCGTAACATTATCAACTGTGTCGAAAAGTTGGGCGCGCAAGGCGTTGATGTCATCAATATGCGCTAATCTTTCTGCATAGCCATCAAAGTCATTGTAAATCACCCTCGCTTTAGGTTTGAGGCATTTTGCGGTATGGCTAAGTAAACCACTGCCGCCGAACGTATCAATAATTGTCCAGCCTTCTCCATCATCGGAGATATTTTCATTTAGGATTTGTTCAACATGTTTCAAAAACATCCGTTTTTGACCGACAAACGGGAGAGGGGCTTGTTTAAATAATTTCTTTTGTGTCATTTGTACTGTCCTGTAAATATTGAATAATCTGTGGATAGATTTCTTTTAATAGGGCAAGAGGGATGTTAGAACGCTCGTTATAATCCCCTCTAAACATTTCCCATGTCACTTTAGAAGGAAATCCCTGACGGCTTAATCGCAATGAAATGTTGCTTTTAAACTTGGTTGGCTTTTTCACAATGTAGCCATAGTCGCTGTAATAAGTCAGGTTATCAAAGGGGATACCAAAGCCTAGAATATGCTCAATGTAATCCCATATTCGACCGAAAGCGGGATTTTCGATAATATAAATCTTGGGTTGATAACGCTTGATAATTTCAATGGTGTTATAAATACACAGTTCACCATTTATCCGATTTAAAAAAGAGCGGTCGTAATTAAATCGGGCTTTGGTGTAATCGGCACGCTTTCTGATGCGAAAATGACTTGGTGTAGGTTTTATCTGTCGCCAACAGGCATTACCGTTTTTCATTCCGCTGGCAAGTGACCAACTCTCACAAGGCGGACTAGCTAGAATGACATCCGGTTTTGGTAGCCGGTCTAATGTTTTAAATAAGGTGTGATTGCCGAATAAACGGGAATAATCAGCTAAGTTAAGCGAGATAAAATGCTGATTTTTTCGCTTAATATCAATGCCAATGGGATAAATTCGCATTTGAGGGAAGGCTTTAGCCGCTTGGGTATAACACCCGTTACCACTATCAAACAAAGCCCAAACAATTATTTTTTTCTTTGCCATAGTTTTCTCCTATGGCATTCCGGCACTCCGGGTGCTCCGATACTCAAATTAGTTAAAATTGGTTTAAGGTTTTACAACGCACGCATTTAATTTCTAGGCGTTGTACATTTTCTGCTCGTGCTAGTAGTTTTTTACAGCACTTGCACCGGATTTCTTTTAATTTTTGCATATCAGCATTTCCCACTTTTTATGGTTTTGTTAAAATCCGCACGCCTCGCGAGGCAGGCGGCAGATGGCTATATGCAAGCTAGGATTGCGTAGCCGGCACAATGGGTGTTGCTGCACCCACTGTGTCGCCGTCTTCACTTTTTGAAAATAATTGCTAAGTCATTTGGGCTAAACCTCCATCCATTGTTACTGTTTTTAATCGCATTAAAACACCATTCCGAGCAAAAATATTTTGAGCGTTTTTGTTTAATCCCAAACACAATCCCCAACACGCCCCACCAATCGTATTTTGCGCCCGAAGTGCGGTCAAAATAGGCGTTGATTTGGGGCTCGGTGATGTTATCTAGCGGGATTAAATCCCACTTGGTGCTGTCTGCTACATTGATTCGCTTGCAACGCACTCCGCCGTCACGTGGGCTTGAACTGTAACAATCATAAACAGGGCGGTAATCGTATTGCCCCCATTGTTCTTGTCGCTCAACGACCAATTCACAGTGCGAATATTCACCTTTTGTGAAAAAACGAATAATACTGTCTTGCAAGCGTTCAAAGCGATTTTTTGCTTTGCCTTTGTAAAGGGCTAAATAGATTGCCATTGGTCAATCTCCTTACTAATGTTTTCCAGATCTTCTAAGGTTTGGGCTTGTTCGATATGGGTTTCAAAATTCTGCTTAATGGCAAAGGTTTTTCCCATAATGATTGCAAACAAATCCGCTTTTTCGATAACTTTTTCCTTGAGTTGCTCGATATTGGCTAAATCGTCCCGCCCCTCGAATAGTTCGGTCAACAACATTAACGGTAATTCGCCCCGTGCCTCACGTTCCTGCCGATAAAAACTATCAATTTCAGCTTGGGAATAGCCCTGCAAATACTGTGCTTTTAATTGGTCGGTTTTATCCGCAATGTGTTGCAATAACGCTGTTTTTCGGTCGGTTAAAAGTGCGGTCAGTTTTTCCGCTGAAATCTCCCAGTTTTTACCATCCCAATCATATTCAGCAGACGGACGTGGCGGGGTGGATTTAACTTTGCCGTCTGAAATGTAAAGCTCGCAACCGGCATCACGTTTAGTGATGAGGTCGTCATATTCTGCCTCTGACACTGCTACCGCACTTTCAGGGATGTTGTGGATACCCTCAACTAAAAATGCATTGAGAGTGTCGTCAAAAAAATACATAAATCCTCCTTATCGTCCAATCGCAATCCAGTGCGCATTTTGGGCATCGCCCTCAAATTTCCCTTTGTGATAAAACTTGGTGTTGCTAATATTGGTGATGATATATGGCTCGTAATTTCTTCCCTCACCTTGTGTCCCCACAACGGAAAAGCAGCTATTCGGAAAAGCAATCGGGAAATTGACCCAAC